>NZ_JBFODK010000002.1:0-34773 GCF_040908275.1 Aeromonas sp. R4-3 | reverse complement strand
TTATTTGGCGGTGAGGGAGGGATTCGAACCCTCGATACGTTGCCGTATACACACTTTCCAGGCGTGCTCCTTCAGCCACTCGGACACCTCACCAATTTGTTTCAGTCATCTGCCTGTGGCTTTCGGAGCACGCGCTGCGTGCTTTCTTGCCGATTTCATCGGCTGGCAGCCACTTGGGCACATCACCAAATTTTTGTCTGTGGTTTAACGTGTTCAGCCAACACGACATTCGCGGAGCGGTTGCGCCGGAACGGGGCGTAATTTAGGGGAAAGCCCCGCCGGCGTCAACGGCTTTTTGGCTGCCGCGAACCGTTCGCACATTAAACGCGCAACTCAGTGCACAGATTCCGGTGCGACCTGGATCTCCGGCAGATTGAGGAAGCCGAGGCGTTCACATTCGGAAACCACTTCATGGGTCGCCGCCGTGGTGCTTTCGACGAACAGCAGGAACTGCTCGACGGAGAGACCCGCCTTGGTGAAGACGGTATGGCCCACGACGAGGCGCGGCAGGTTGTCATCTATGATGTCGAGGAACACCTTGAGGGACGGGTATTGCATGTTGAGACGACCCAGCTCGGCCACCAGGGGCAGCAGGGATGAGGGGCGTACCTCCAGCTCGGATGAAAACAGCAACCCTTCCTCTTCCACGAAGATTCGGCTCTCCTGGATGCCCTCGACGGACTGCAGGGAGACCATGTGGATGCCGTGGCACTGATCGCACACATAGTGCTCGATCCGGGCCTGCTGCAGCCAACGCATTATCATTTCAGAGCTGGGGATATTCATCATTTTCACGAACACTATAAGGATCAAGGGGCGCAGTCTAAACCAATTTTCCGACAACCAAAAGCGCACAGGCGGGATCACTCCTGGTCTCGCTTCTTTTTGGCAAGCGCTATGCATATACTCAGCCATTCTCGTACCGCACTCGCCTCCACAGAAGGCCCGATGACCATCCAAGAAAAGTATCGCCTGCACCTGAAATCCCTCTCGGATGAACTGCTCGCCCTGCAAAAACCCATTCGCATCCTGGATGCCATCAAATGGCCCCGCCACCTGCAGACCGAGTTTCTCGCCAAGGGCGGACGAGCGCTGCCCGCCATCGATGCCGACTTCTATCAGGCCCTCCCCCTCGATTTCGATCCCCGCAACAAATACCTGGAGCTCAAGGAGCTGAGGGACAGGATCCGCAGAAAGCTGGGGCCGCAGGATGATCTGGGCCGGATCCTGCAAGAGACGGTGGATCAGTACATGGTGGTGATCGAGATGCTGCGCCAGCGCGGGCAGCCGGACTTTCAGCGCTACAGCCAGTTGCTGTACGGCTCGGCGAGCGATCACCTGCGCGGGGATCGCAAGACTCTGAAAGAGCTGGGGGCCCGGCTGTGCGACATCTTCTCCCTGCCTGGCGCCCGCCATCTGGTGCGCCCCTACCCCAAGGAGTTCGAGGGGGAAGCGGCGGTGGCCAAACTGCAGGGCAAGCTGTCGAACTATTTCAGCGACGGCACGGTGCAAGTCAAGCTGAGCGATGGCATCGTCTCCGATGCCGCCGCCGGGGGGGATTACATCAAGCTGAGCTCCCACGCCCGCTTCTCCGAGCTGGACTTGCAGGTATTGGAGGTGCACGAGGGCTGGGTGCACGTCGGCACCACCCTCAACGGCCGCCAGCAATCCTATGCCACCTGGCTGGGTGCCGGCTCGCCGCGCATCACCGCCTGCCAGGAGGGGCTGGCTGTGCTCATTGAGACCCTCACCTTCAGCTCCTTTCCGGACAGGGCCAAGCGCATCTCGGATCGGGTGATGGCCATCGACATGGCGGAGCGCGGCGCCGACTTCATCGAGGTGTTCCGCCACTTCGTCGAGAAGGGGGCCAGCGAGCACGATGCCTACAAGATCACCCAGCGGGTGTTTAGGGGCGGCATGGTCGAGGGAGGCGCCTGCTTCACCAAGGATCTCTCCTACGTGAGAGGCTATGTGGAGACGGTCAACTTCATCCGCAGCGCCGTGCTGGAGGGGGTGCCGGAGATCCTGCCCATGCTGTTCGTCGGCAAGGTGACCCTGGACGACATCCCTGTACTCTATCAGCACTATCTGGAGGGGCTCATCGATGCGCCCCGCTACCTGCCCCCCATGTTTCGCGATCTCACCGGCCTTTACGTCTGGTTCGGCTTCGCCTCCGGCATGTCGCTCATCGACATCGGCCGGGTACAGCAGCATTTTCGCCAGCTGTTCCACCGCCTGCCGGTGGCCGACCCCATCATAGCGCCGGTGGACATAGAGATAGACTGAGCCCTTCGTCGACAAAAAAGGGCGCCCGTGAGGCGCCCTTCTTCATGCTGTGGCTTACTTGTAAGCCCGCCCTTCCAGATAGTGTTTGCGGCAGAGCGACACATAGCGGTCGTTGCCCCCTATCTCCACCTGCTCGCCGTCACGCATTACCAACCCGGCTTCGTTCACCCGGGAGTTCATGTGTGCCTTGTTGCCACACCAGCAGATGCTCTTGAGCTCCTCGAACTTGTCGGCCAGACAGAGCAGGTGGTAAGAGCCGGGGAACAGCTCGCCGCGAAAATCTGTCTTGAGGCCGTAGGCCATGACCGGGATCTTGAGCTCATCGACGATACGGGCCAGCTGATACACCTGCTCGCGGGTCAGGAACTGCGCCTCGTCGACGATGAACACATCGATCTTCTTCTCGCCGTGGCGCGCCTTGACCATCTCGAACAGATCGCAGCTGTCACTGAACACTTCCACCTTCAGCTCCAGACCCACTCTGGCGCGGATCACCCCGACCCCGAAGCGGTCGTCGATGACCGGCGTCATGGCCAGCGGATTCATGCCGCGCTCCAGATAGTTGAAATGCGCCTGGATGAGCTGGGTCGACTTGCCCGAGTTCATGGTGGCAAATTTGTAGTGCAGTGAAGCCATGGTACTGTTCCGAAACTGAATTTATGGGGCGCATGCTAACCAAAGCCCCTGCCAAAACCAAGGGGCCCGTGGGCCCCTTGTTTTATTTATGCGACCGCCAGGTCTCGCTGGAGCCGCGCTTTACGCAAATGGTAACCGGAGAAGATGATGAACCAGAGCCCGCTGACGGTGAAACCCGCCAGCACAGAGTGCATCATCCCCATCACCAGGTAACCGAGGGCGGCACCGAAGGCGATGGCGAGCGCATAGGGCAGCTGGGTCATCACGTGATCGATGTGATGGCAGCCAGCACCTGTGGCCGAAAGGATGCTGGTGCTGGAGATGGGCGAGCTGTGATCACCGAACACAGAGCCCGCCAGCACGGCAGCCAGCATCGGCAGCATCAGGCTGATGTCGCTGGCGGCTGCCATGTCACCGGCGAGCGGCAGCATGATACCGAAGGTGCCCCAGCTGGTCCCCGTGGCAAAGGCCATGGCACAGGAGAGGATGAAGACCACTGCCGGCAGCACTTCGATCGGCAGGTTGCCGTTGGCCATGGAGGCCAGGTACTTGCCGGTCTCCACGTCGCGCACCACGGCGCCTATGGTCCAGGCGAACAGCAGTATGTTGATGGCGGGCAGCATGGCCATGATCCCCTGGGGGGCCGCCTTCATCCAGTTCTTGGCACCCAGCTTGAGGCGCATGGCCAGACCTATGGAGACCACCAGGCTGCACAGGGCGCCATAGACCAGGGAGGAGCCGACATTGGTATTCTCGAACGAGCCGAGCACGCTGAACGGCAGGCCTTTGCCGACCAGCACGGCGGCGCCGGAATCTATCATGAAGTAGACGGTCGCCAGGGTCAGGGTCAGGATCGGCAGCACCATGTCGATCATGCCGCCATTGCTCTCCTCCGGAGACTCCATGTCCAGGCCGATGGGACGGCCCTTGGACTCATCCCACAGCTTGCCTTCCAGCGCCCACTGCTCGTGTTGACGCATGGAGCCGATGTCGAGCTGGAAGGCGATCACCACCAGCACCATGATCAGGGTGAAGACCGCATAGAGGTTCATCGGGATCATCTCGACGAAGGCGGAGATGGGGCTCTGCTCGGTCAGGCCATGGGCCGCCATTATGCCGCCCACCAGGGCGATGATGTAAGCGCCCCAGGAGGAGATGGGCATCAGCACGCAGACCGGCGCCGCGGTGGAGTCCAGCAGATAGGCCAGCTTGGCACGGGAGATCTGGAAGCGATCGGTGACCGGACGGCAGATGGCCCCCACCGACAGGCTGTGGAAGAAGTCATCGATGAAGAAGGCGAAGACCATCATGCCGGTGAGGGCCTTGGCCCCCTTGCGGGTCTTGGCGCGGCGCGCCGCCCACTCGGCGAAGGCCCGGGTCGCCCCGGAGACGCTCATCAGGCTGATGAGGCCCCCTAGCAGCAACATGAACAGGATCATGTTGACGTTGTCCCGGTTGAGCGCACCGTCGACCCAGAAGATCTTGAGCACGGTGTTCAACATGTAATGCAGGGAATCGAGGGGGGAGAACTGGTTGAGCAGCAGACTGCCGGCCACAATACCCACCCCCAGCGACACCAGGACGCGGCGGGTGATGATCGCAAGGGCGACGGCCAACAAGGGGGGAACGACGGACCAACCGGAGTCGGCGTAATGAACGATGTCCATGATCTCTTTGCACCTAAAGACAACAGGTGGAGATCTACCGAGAGGATCAAAGAAACAAAACCCAGGGCGGGCATACTCCTCAGCCCCTTCAGGTAGCGCTCCATAGTGGATGACTATGGCAGTCCTGCACCTGTTCGATGCAGAACCAGCAACCCGGTATGATGGCCTGGTCACTTCGGCGCCGACTCCTTTCATCGAGCATCGCAGGCATCACCCTCCGCTCGGTTACTCATAGGCAGCGCGCCTCTACTTAAAGGTATTCGCGGCACATTTTATCGAGCCACCGGGTGATAGCAAGTTTTTTGATTAAATTTCAAGGCTTGTGTGGCGAAAAGTGGAAAAATGGTAGTCAAATGGTTCATAAAATACGACATGGTCGATATTTTCATCTACTCAGCACTCATTCGGAAATGAACCCGCTGCAAAAAGAATAAACCGGGCGTCGTGAATAATTGCCAGACTTTATTTATCTGCCTAATTAATTATTTTGGCAGACTTGACTTGATGCCAAATCCCCCTATAAATTATCGAAAAACCAGCCCTTCCCATTAATATTTCTGCTCGCGTGGTAGCCAATATGAACGAATTTTTGAAAATTCTGCTGAATATCCGTAGTCTGCGCGCAGCCTGCCGCGATTTGTCCCTGGAGCAACTGGAAGAGGGACTGCAGAAATTGTCCGAGGTGGTCGCCGAGCGCCAGCAGGATGAATCTGCCGAACGCCAGGCCCGTGAAGAACATCAGAAGAAAATTGCCGAATACGCCGAAATGTTGAAAGCCGCAGGGATAGATCCTGCTGAATTGGTGGGCACAGTTGCCACCGAAAGCACCAAGGCCAGCAAAGGCAAACGCGCTCCCCGCCCCGCCAAATATCGTTATCTGGACAATGGCGTGGAAAAAACCTGGACCGGCCAGGGCCGCATGCCCTCCGCCATTGCCAAGGCCGTGGCCGAAGGCAAATCCGTGGAAGACTTTGCCATCTGATCTGCAGCACAGTCCCGCCCAATAAAAAACCTCGCCATGCGAGGTTTTTTATTGTGTCAGTGCCGGGCGTTTCAGCGCCTGTCTGCCGCCTTGACCCAGAGCACTTCCGGGGTGCCGGCAGAGACCAGCAAGTATCTGGCCACCGTGAAAAACCAGTCACTTAGCCGATTCAGATAGGGCAGGATAGCCGGGTTCACCTGCTCTTCCCGGCTCAGGCCAAGCAGCCGCCGCTCGCAGCGACGGGTCAGGGTGCGCACCACATGGGCCTGCGCCGCCGCCCGTGATCCGCTCGGCAGAATGAAATTGCGCAATACCGGCAACTGGGCGCTGTAGGCGTCAATCTGTTGCTCCAACCGCGCCGTCCAGGCCTCATTGACCTGCCACAGGGAAGCATTTTGCGCCTCGCTGGAAAACGCCAGCTCCCCGCCCAAATCAAACAGCTCTTGCTGCAGCAATATGAGTTCAGCCAATAATGCCGGCTCATTCTCGGGTATTTCGGCCATCAGCAGACCTATCTGGGAATTGAGCTCGTCAATGGCGCCATAGGTCTCGACCCGCCTGTCATCTTTTGCAAGGGAGGAGCCATCAGCCAGCCGCGTGAGGCCCTTGTCCCCTTGCCGGGTATATATTCTCATTCTGACATCCTGTTAATAATGGGAATAATCATGGACTCCAGTCCATTGAGTTTTATCTCGTACGCCAGAGCCAGGGTTTGGCCCAGCGCACCAGCCGGAAAACCGCTGCGCGCCATCCATACCAGATAGGGTTCTGGAATATCTATGATGCGTCGCCCCTGATATTTACCGTAGGGCATCTTGCCCGCAAGGGTGAGCAATACCCGCTCATCGGAGAGTCTGTCCATATCAATCGATATTCAGATATTTATGGGTCTGGATGGAGAGCCGCCAATTACGGGCGATGCAGGTCGCCATGGCCAGTTCGGTGGCCCTGGGCTTCTGGCTGATGGGCTGCAATGCTATCACCACGTCGGGGCGCAGGCTGGCCGTGGCCAGCAGGGCATCGAGCTCCTCGATATGGCGCTCGGTGGCCACCGGATGCTTGATCTCGTTGGCCCGCTCCAGGGCCGATACCAGCACAGGCAAGCCCCCCTTCATGCCAATCTTGGGGGAGACGGTGACCCAGGTCTGCGCGTGGGTCAGGATCTCGCTGGTACCACTGGTTTCGATCTGCACCTGATATCCCGCCGCCAGCAGGGCCGACGAGAGTTCGTGCAGATCGTAGAGACAGGGCTCGCCACCGGTCAACACCACATGGCGCGCCCGGTAACCCAGGGTCTCGAAGCTTCCCAGGATCTCCTCCGTGCTCATCTTGCTCCAGCCATCGGACTCGTTGGATCGATCGAGCACCTCGCGGCTGCCCACCTCACGGGCAGGATCCACCACCCAGGTATGGCGGGTATCGCACCAGGGGCAGCCCACCGGGCAGCCTTGCAGGCGAACGAAGATGGCGGGCACGCCGGTGAAGACGCCCTCCCCCTGGATGGTCTGGAAGATCTCGTTGATTGGGTAGTGCATCTCGGTCACGGCTTGCTGCAAAAGGCGCGGATTATACCCCAAACCCGGGAAAGAGGCAGGATCACAATCCGGTTTTCTCGCGCAAGCTGGCCATGATGCCCACCTTGTCGCCCAGATAGCGCTGCAGGCCGCGGCTGCGCAGCTCGCAGGCGGGGCAAGTGCCGCAGCCATCCCCCTGGATACCGTTGTAGCAGGTGAGGGTCTGCTGGCGCACCGTCTCGAGGTGGCCATAGTGATCCGCCAGCGCCCAGGTTTCCGCCTTGTCGAGCCACATCAAGGGGGTCTCGAAGCGAATGGCGCGATCCAGCCCCAGCGACACCGCCTGATTGAGGGCCTTGACGAAGTCGTCGCGGCAATCGGGATAACCGGAGAAGTCGGTCTCGCACACCCCGGTGATCAGGGTGTCGGCACCGACCTGATAGGCATAGATGGCCGCCAGGGTCAGAAACAGTATGTTGCGGCCCGGCACGAAGGTGTTGGGCAGGCCGTTGTCCTGCAGCTCACCGCTGACCGGGATGTCATCCCGGGTCAGGGCCGAGACGGCCAGCTCACCCAGCATGGTCACATCCATCACCTTGTGGGCGGCAATCCCGAGCTGCCCGGCCAGACGGCGAGCTGTCTCGATCTCTTCCCGATGACGCTGGCCATAGTCGAAGGTGATGGCGTGCACTTCATCATAGAGGGCCAGGGCTTGCACCAGGCAGGTGGTACTGTCCTGACCACCACTGAATACCACGACGGCTTTTTTCACGTTCATCACTCCTGTTTGCAATTCAGATTCAAGCGCGGCGACCTTGGGCAAAGTCATGCCACTGCCGGTTCAACTGGGTAAAGAGGTTCATCAGCGGGGCGAAGCGCTCGGGCTCCCCTTCCCACTGGGATAACAGATGGTAGCCCGCCTCCAGGGTCGACAGCGCCTCGGGAAACGGCTTCTTGCGAATGGAATATTGCCCCGCCATGGTGCCCAGCGTGATCCTCGGCAATCCCAGCAGGGCCGGGTTGCTGTGCAACATGCGATAGGCCTTGCGCCAGGTGCCATCGAGCAGGATAAAGTGCACCTCTTTGGCGTGCTCACGGCCCTCGCGCACCTGTGTCAGTGTCTGAGCCTCTTCATCAGGCCACAGCAGATAGCACTGCACCTTGGGGTCGACGAGCAGGGCATTGAGCCAGTCGGCATCGGCGAAGTGCTCCCCTACGTGAATGCGGGCATGGCTGAGGGAGGCGGCCAGCAGGGCGGCCGTGCCCTTGGGGTGGGCGACCTCGCCGGGATGCTGCAGGATATGGAGCGGTGCGAGGTGAGGCACCTGCTGGATATATTCACACAGGCAGGCTTTGAGGGCTCGGGTACAGCGTGTACAGTATCGGCTCTCTCTGTCGTTGGGTTGTTTCATGTTGTCAGAAAAATCGGGTCTGCTCTGGGTCATCACGCTTTCGCTCGTCACTGCCTTGCTCTTCTTCACCGTACCTAACCAGCTGCTCTCCTTCGATCGCGACCTGATCGCCCAGGGCGAAGGGTGGCGCATCATAACAGGCAATCTGGCCCACACCAACGGATGGCACCTGCTGCTCAACCTGAGCGGGCTTGCGGTGCTCTACAGCCTGTTTCGCGAATACCTGACGGGCTGGCGCCTGCCCGTGCTGCTCCTGCTGCTGGGGACGGCCGTCGGACTCGGGATCTGGTGGTGGTGCCCGCAGACCCAATGGTACATGGGGCTCTCCGGCTTGCTGCACGGCCTGTTCGTGTGGGGAGCCATGCAGGATATCCGCTATCGTCGCCATTCGGGCTGGCTCATGCTGCTTGGCATCGTCATCAAGCTCGGGCTGGACTTTTACAGTGCGGGAGAGAGCCCTGTCTCTGCCCTCATTGGCGCCAGGGTGCACATAGAGTCGCACCTCATCGGCTCGGCCGCCGGCCTGTTGCTCGGCCTCTTCCCCATCGGCCTGGGTGTGCAGGCCGTCAAGTCCTGATCCCCCGCGGATAAAGGCTGCCACTCATTCGCAGCAGCGCTCAGCGAGACATCAAAACGCAACAGGCCGGATCTGCAATCCGGCCTGTGGTCATCAAGGGGTCGGCCCCTTATCGGCAGAGCTCGGCGTTGATAGCCCCCAGCACGGCGGCCGGATCCGCCGCCTGGGTAATGGGTCGCCCTATCACCAGGTAGTCGGCCCCCGCCTCCACCGCCGCCAGCGGCGTCATGACCCGGCGTTGATCCCCGGCCGCCGATCCGCTCGGGCGAATGCCCGGGGTCACCAGCTTGAAGTCGGTGCCGAGCAAGGCTTTCAACGCACTGGCTTCCTCGGCGGAGCAGACCACACCGTCCAGCCCTGCCGTCTTGGCGAGGGTGGCCAGCCGGATCACCTGCTCGGCCGGGCTCACATCCAGACCCAGGGGGGCCATATCGGACTGCTCCATGCTGGTCAGCACTGTCACCCCGATAAGCCAAGGCGCCTTGTCACCATAGGGCAGCAGCGCCTCCCTGGCAGCGCGCATCATGCGTTCTCCCCCGCTGGCATGGACGTTGACCATCCAGACCCCGAGCTCGGCACTCGCCGCCACGGCCTTGGCAACCGTATTGGGAATGTCGTGAAACTTCAGATCCAGGAACACCTCGAAGCCCTTGGCCACCAGCTGGCGCACGAACTGGGGGCCAAACAGGGTAAACATCTCCTTGCCCACCTTGAGGCGGCACTCGGCCGGAGAGATCTGTTCAATGAAGGCGAAGGCATCGGCTTCGTGCTGATAATCCAGCGCGACCAGTACTTTGGGGTCTTGCATGTCACTTCCTATGGGTTGTTATGCCACATCCAGACTCGACACGGCCGGCGAGCCGGTCGCAGTCTGGCATCTTGCTCACTTGGGTTTGCACCAGGTTCGGCTTGCCGCCCCCGCTCGAGATGCGCGGGGACGGACTTTTGGTCACTAAGGGCTATTCACCATCCAGACCACGGATAGGCTTGATGGAGCCCCACTGCCGGCAGGAGGGACACTGCCAGAACAGGGAATGGGTGGCAAAGCCGCACTGGCGGCACTTGTGGGTCGATTTTATCTTGATCTGCTCGCCGACCAGCTGCTGCAGCAGCTCCAGACTCTCCTTGGCGGGCCCCTCCTCGGCGCTGGCCAGCTGGAAGCCCACCAACTGGTAAAACCCCTTCATGGAGGGGTGGCGCCGCAGCTGACGCAGCACCAGGGCGCGGGCCTGGCTCAGGCCGTCGCGCGCCTCCACCAGATTGGCCAGGGCCAGGGTTACGCTGACACCGGCATGATCCTCCACCGCCTTCTCCAGCAGCGGGATCAGCTCCTGGGTGCGGCCAAGCTGCTGATAGCAATCGAGCAGCCTGGGCATGGCCTCGGAGGCAAAATCCATGTCCTGCTCGAACACCCGCAGCAGATCCTTGCTGGCCTCCTCGTACTTGCCCTCTTCCATCGACAGATCGGCCAGTCGCAGGCTGGCCCGAGCGCAGGCAGGGTGGGCTGCGAGCGCCCGCTTGAACTTGGCGATCCCCGCCCCCTTGTCACCGTCGCGCAAGGCGCTCTCCGCCTGCTCGCAATAGAAATGGGAGATGGGCTCCGCCAGCTTCTTGCCCTGGAATTTCTGCAGGCGAATGGCGACCTCGATGGCCTTGTCCCAGTCACGCAGCTGTTGATGGATGATGAGCAACTGCGCCAGCGCCGTCTCTTCAAAGTCGCTGTCTTCGCACAGCTCCTTCCAGAGCGCTTCGGCTCGATCCAGCAGGCCGGCAGCCAGGAAATCCCGGGCCAGCTCCTGCAGCGCGAGCTGACGCTGCTCCCGGGTCAGCTGGCGGGCGACCAGGTTCTGGTGGATCTTGATGGCGCGATCGACCTCGCCCCGCTGACGAAACAGGTTGCCGAGGGAGAGATGGGTTTCGATGGTTTCGCTGTCGACTTCCAGCAGCTGGATGAAGAGATCCACCGCCTTGTCCGACTCGTCAGACAGCAAATAGTTGAGGCCCGCCACGTACTGGCGGGAAAACTGGTTACTCTGTTGCTGGGTGTCCTGGCGAACACTCCTGCGTCCCATGTACCAGCCATAACCGGCGGCAATCGGCAACAGCAGGAAAAGCAGTTCAAGCATCGAGGGACATTATTCCTTGGCTGGCGACCGGGCTAGCTCCAACTCACGGGATTGACGACGCATGGTGCGACTGAGGGTGCGGTTTTGCAGTTTCAAGCGCAGGAAGAGCAGACCGAACACCAGCCAGCCCAACAGGAAGCCACCGGCAAAGAAGAACCCCAGCAGCATGGAGAGGGAGAACTCCCCCTGGGCGATGAGATAGTTGAACTGCACCAGCTGGCCATTTTGCGAGCCGATGGCGAGGGTCAGTACAAACACCAGCACCAATGGGATGAGGGCCAAGATACGCTTCATAAGATCTCCCTGTCTGTAGCTAATGAGAGACTGATTATCCTTAAAATCACAGGCAGACTCTAGAGCGAATGGGAAAAGACTGCGAGAAACCTGACAAATCACATATCTAAAGACGTAAAAATAAAAAAGGCATACCCAGGTATGCCATTTTCTGCATTATTCGATGATGTTCACGCGTTCGCGCAACTCTTTACCAGGCTTGAAATGCGGGACATATTTCCCGGTTAGTTCAACCTTGTCCCCAGTCTTGGGGTTGCGACCCACGCGGGGCGCACGATAGTGCAGTGAGAAACTTCCAAATCCTCGGATTTCAATCCGGTCGCCGTTTTGCAAGGTCGATGCCATCTGCTCAAGGATCTCCTTGATGGCGGCTTCGACATCTTTGGCCGGCATATGCATGCGGCTGGCAGCCAATTGTTCGATGAGATCTGATTTGGTCATAAGGTTAAATCTCCTTCCCCGATCACATGCAATTTCATTATGCCAAGATAAAAAAGGGCGGCGTGAAGCCGCCCATTTCTTGCATCAAGGATTACTCACCCTTGGCGGCTTTGAACGCTTCCATCATGGCATTGCTGAACACAACTTCTTCTTGTTGGTTCAGGCTGTCGATGGCAACACGCTCGTCAGCCTCGTCCTTGGCACGTACAGACAGGCTTACGGTACGGTTCTTGCGATCAACACCCATGAATTTGGCTTCAACTTCGTCACCGACAGACAGCACCAGAGTGGCGTCTTCTACACGGTCACGAGCAGCGTCGGAAGCACGCAGGTAGCCTTCCACGCCGTCAGCCAGTTCGATCACGGCACCCTTGGCGTCAACCTCGGTAACCTTACCCTTCACGATAGCACCTTTCTTGTTGTCAGACAGGTACTTGTTGAAGGGGTCTTCTTCGATCTGCTTGACACCCAGAGAGATGCGCTCGCGCTCCGGGTCCACTTGCAGAACAACGGCTTCGATTTCGTCGCCCTTCTTGAATTCACGTACTGCTTCTTCGCCCTGGTTGTTCCAGGAGATGTCAGACAGGTGAACCAGGCCGTCGATGCCGCCGTCCAGACCGATGAAGATACCGAAGTCAGTGATGGACTTGATCTTGCCGGAAACACGGTCGCCCTTGGCGTGAGTTTCGGCAAACAGCTGCCACGGGTTGGACTTGCACTGCTTCAGACCCAGGGAGATACGACGACGCTCTTCGTCGATGTCCAGAACCATCACGTCAACCACGTCGCCAACGTTAACAACCTTGGACGGGTGGATGTTCTTGTTGGTCCAATCCATCTCGGATACGTGTACCAGGCCTTCAACGCCTTCTTCGATTTCAACGAAGCAGCCGTAGTCGGTCAGGTTGGTCACGCGGCCAGACAGACGGGTGGTCTCCGGGTAACGCTTGGCGATAGCAACCCAGGGATCTTCGCCCAGCTGCTTCAGACCCAGGGATACACGGGTACGCTCGCGGTCGAACTTCAGAACCTTGACTGCGATCTCGTCGCCAACGTTGACGATTTCGGAAGGATGCTTAACACGCTTCCACGCCATGTCGGTGATGTGCAGCAGGCCGTCAACACCGCCCAGATCTACGAATGCACCGTAGTCGGTCAGGTTCTTGACGATACCCTTAACTTCTTGACCTTCTTGCAGGTTGGCCAGCAGGCTTTCGCGCTCGGAGGTGTTCTCGGTTTCGATCACGGCACGACGGGAAACGACAACGTTGTTGCGCTTCTGGTCCAGCTTGATGACCTTGAACTCGAGTTCTTTGTTTTCCAGGTGAGCGGTGTCACGGATCGGACGCACGTCAACCAGAGAACCCGGCAGGAAGGCACGGATGCCGTTCAGCTCAACGGTGAAACCACCCTTGACCTTGCCGTTGATGATACCGATAACGGTAGCTTGCTCTTCGTATGCCTTCTCAAGCTGCAGCCAGGCTTCGTGGCGCTTGGCTTTTTCGCGGGACAGCTTGGTTTCGCCGAAACCATCTTCGATAGAGTCCAGAGCCACGTCAACGGTGTCGCCTACGTTGATTTCCAGTTCGCCCAGGGCGTTCTTGAACTCTTCAGCAGGAATGGCAGACTCGGATTTCAGACCGGCGTCAACCAGTACAAAACCGTTCTCGATAGCAACGACGGTACCCTTGACGATGGAACCTTGACGGGTTTCAACGGCGTTCAGGGACTCTTCAAAGAGTTGAGCAAAAGATTCGATCATTGTTTGTGTCACAAATGAAACATCCACTCGCAATCCGGCACAAGCGGGGTTGTTTTAAATTATCTGCGCCATCCATGGTGCAGACGACTGACATCAGCTGGTGCTGACATCACCAAGTTGTTGCTCCGCATAGGCGAGCACCGTTGCCAGTACGTCATCTATGGTCATAGACGTTGAGTCTACCACAAGAGCATCTTCCGCGGGTTTCAGGGGGGCAACGGCGCGATTTCTGTCGCGATCGTCACGTTCCCGAATCTCGGTTAAAAGACGCTCAAAGTTAACATCAAAGCCCTTATCTTGCAACTGCTTATAGCGGCGCTGCGCCCGCTCTTCCGCGCTGGCATCGAGGAAGATCTTCACTTCGGCCTCGGGGAAAACCACAGTCCCCATATCACGACCATCGGCAATGAGACCCGGCAACTGGCGGAAGGCACGCTGGCGGCGCAGCAGCGCCTCGCGCACGCGGGGGAAGACGGCGACCTTGCTGGCGGCATCGCTCACTTCCTGGGAGCGGATGGTACGGGAGACATCCTCCCCTTCCAGCACCACCTTGACCTGTCCGCCGTCGACCTGGAACTGCACGTCCAGATTGGCGGCCAGGGGCACCAGCGCGGCTTCGGCGTCGAGCTCCACATCGTGGTGCAAGGCCGCCAGCGCCAGCACCCGGTAGATGGCACCGGAGTCGAGCAGGTGCCAACCCAGCTTCTCTGCCAACAGCTGGCACAGGGTGCCCTTACCGGCGCCACTCGGGCCATCAATTGTCATCACGGGGGCCATCTGAGGCATAACTTTTCTCCTGCGCACTCGGCATGTTGACTGGTTGCACACATCCCTGGCGGGATGGGGTAATGGGCGCCGATTATACCCGAATGCACCGGCGCTGGCAGTTGTCAGGGCGCACAATTGCGCAAAAGTCGTCGCGATTGCGCCTATTATGACCAATCCGGTAAACCATCCCTCCTGCAAGGTTTTGTTCTTATGGTTGTTATGGACAAGGCGCGCTAAACTGGCCGCCTTTTTTAAGCAGTTGTAGTCAGGAGCAACCCTATGAGCAGCATTAGCCTGGTGGCTAAATCCAAGTTGCCAACCCCCTGGGGCACCTTCACGCTAGTTGGCTTTCAGGAAACCGGTACAGGCAAGGATCACGCCGCACTGGTGATGGGCGATATCGCGGACGGTGAGCCCGTGCTGGGCCGAATTCATTCCGAGTGTCTGACCGGGGACGCCCTGTTCAGTCTGCGTTGCGACTGCGGCTTCCAGTTGCAGGCCGCCATGGAGAAGATCGCCAAGGCCGGTCGTGGCGTCTTGCTGTATGTCCGCCAGGAAGGCCGTGGCATAGGCCTTCTCAACAAGATCCGTGCCTATCATCTGCAGGATCAGGGCGCCGACACCGTCGAGGCCAACGTGGCACTGGGCTTTGCCGCCGACATGCGCGATTACACCATCTGTGCCGATATGCTGAAGGCCTTGAAGGTCAAGAGCCTGCGCTTGATGACCAACAACCCGCGCAAGCTCAAGGCGATGGAATCCTTTGGCATTCCGGTGGCCGAGCGCGTCCCCCTGCAGGAGGGGCGCAATCCCCACAACGAGTTCTATCTCTCCACCAAGGCGAACAAGCTGGATCATCTGTTCAAGAAGTGATGGCTCGCAGCCTGGCAGCGGAATGAAAAACGCCTCCCATCGGGAGGCGTTTTTGTTGGCGTTCTTGCTGCCCTATTGATTGTCCATCAAGGCACCGTCTGGGGCTGACTCTGGATTGGCCTGTGCCAACAGGAAATCCCGCAGCGCCCGGTTGGCCATGGAGAGGGGATCTCCCCGCCGCCAGGCCACGCAGAGATCGAGGAAGATGGGCGGGGCAAAGGGGATGCCGCAAAGCGCCGCCTCCTCCTCCAGCGCCATGCGCAGGAAGGTGGTCACGGCAAACCCCTGCCGCACCACCGCCTTGAGCAGGGGGATGAGGTTGCTCTCGAAGCCGATATTGGGCTCGATCCCCAAGCCCTGTGCCAGCGCCTCCATGTGCTCTCTGTGGTAGAAACCCCGCCGGAACATGGCGAGCTCCTGGCTGAAGAATTGCGG
This sequence comes from Aeromonas sp. R4-3, assembly GCF_040908275.1. Lineage (NCBI taxonomy): Bacteria > Pseudomonadati > Pseudomonadota > Gammaproteobacteria > Aeromonadales > Aeromonadaceae > Aeromonas > Aeromonas sp. R4-3. The sequence continues at coordinate 19,000 of NZ_JBFODK010000002.1, read as the reverse complement.
CAGCGAGACAGCACCGGCCCCGCGCAGGGGATGCTCCTCCCCCACCACCATCAGCATCTCTTCTCGCAGCAGCTGGGCCCCCTCCAGCCCGGGTGGCAGATCGCTGGTGATAAGGATGGCCAGATCCAGGCTGCCGTCCACCATACGACTGAGCAGCTCGCGGGTGCCCGCCTCCTCCACCCGGATCTTCAAACCGGGGTAGCTATGCTTGAAGGCCATCAGGATCGGCGGGAAGTAATAGGAGCCCATCATGTAGGGAATGCCGATGCGCACCTCCCCCCGCTCCAGTCCCTTGAGCTCGGCCATCTCCGCCTCTGCCTGGTGCATCTGCAGCAGCAGCCGCTCGGCGTGACGGCAGAGCACCTCCCCCTCAGGGGTGAGCCGCACGCTGCGATCCTGCCTGTCGAACAGGCGCAGTTCGAGCTGTTGTTCCAGCTTGGCGATGGCCATGCTGACGGCCGGTTGCGCCACGTGCAAGCCCTGGGCGGCCTTGGTGAAGGAGCCCGTGTCCCGCACCGCCAGCAGGTAACCGAGCTGTTTCAGATCCATATCAATTCCATTTATCAGACTGATAACTTAAATATATTATATTTATATAGAGCGACCCACTACTCTGCACAAAAGTCGTCGGGACAACTCCATATGATCGAAGTAGGCAGTCGCGAATGGATACGCGCCACCCTGGCCCTCAGCCTGGGCTCCTTCCTGGTATTTCTCAATCTCTATCAGACCCATCCCCTGCTGCCCCTGCTGGCACAGGTGTTCTCCGTCAGCTCCCTGTCGGCGGGATGGACCCTGGCGGGCTGCACCGCCGGGCTCGCGGGATCGCTGCTCATCTGCGCCCGCCTGGCGGACAGGTTCGGGCGTCGCCGGATCATGCTGTGGACGCTGACCGGCGCCATACTGCTTTCCCTGTGCATTCCCTGGGTGACTCGCTTCGATCTGCTGGTGTGCCTGCGCATCCTGCAGGGGGCGCTCCTGGCCGGGCTGCCGGCCACCGCCATCGCCTACATGGGAGAAGAGTTCAGCAAGCGTGCCCTGCTCTCGGCGGTGGGGGTCTATATCGCCGCCAACTCCCTCGGCGGCATCGCCGGCCGGGTGGTCGGCGGCCTGCTGGCGGGCTGGTTTGGCGACTGGCAACACACCTTCCTCGGGATCGGGCTCATCAGCCTCGTCCTGCTGCCGCTGGTCATCTGGTTGCTACCCGCCCAGACCCGCTTCGTGGCCGTGGAGGCTGCCCCAGGGCAACTGCGCCGCGCCATCCAGAGCCACCTCGGCAACCCCTTGCTGCTGGGGGCCTATCTCATCGGCGGGCTCAACTTCATGGTCTTCCTGAACCAGTACAGCTACCTTACCTTCCTGCTGGCCAAGGCCCCCTTCTCCCTGCCGACCCAGTGGCTCGGCATGCTGTTTCTGACCTACCTCACCGGTACCCTCGCCTCCTCCCTGAGCGGCCGCTGTGCCCATCGCTTTGGGGCGCAGCGCCTGCTGCTGGCGGGGATAGCCCTTATGGCCCTCGGCAGCCTCGCCCTGCTGCAGGGGACCCTCGCCGCCATCATAGGTGGCCTGCTGATCTCGAGTTTCGGCTTCTTCCTCGCCCACGCCTGCGCCAGCGCCTGGGTCGGCCAGCATGTGGAGCACAACAGGGCGCTCGCCTCGTCGCTCTATCTGGTGGGGTATTATCTGGGGGCCAGTCTGGGGGGGCTTTACTTGCATCCCTTCTGGGAGCGGGGGGGCCTTTGGGGATTGGTGCTCGGCATAGAACTGGTCTTGTGCGTCACCGCCGCCTTGAGCCTCTGGCTCGGCCATCTCAAGGGGCGCGCGGCGCCGCCCCTCTCCTCTCACGCCTCGTCACGCCAGTGACGGGGCCCTCGACTCACTGGGCGTCGTAATAGTCCGCCGGCACCGGCACCACGGCGCCAGTGTGCAGCTCCTCGTCAATCACCTCGCTCAAAGGGCGCAGATGAAACTTGATTTGCCCCGAAGGCAGCATCAGCCCCACATCCGGGTTGCGCCCGTCGTCCATGTTGGCTGTCTTGAACGCAAGCCCGGGATGCGCGGCCACCAGCGCCGGCAGTGAGGGCACCACCAGCTCTATGTGCTCCAGCCCCGCCTGATGGGCGCGGCCTGCCTTGGGGGCGGCCAGCTCGACGCAGGGGACAGTAACCTGCTGCCAGCAGACGGGCTGATGCAGGCGATAGGTGGCGATGGGGCGGCCCCCTATCATCCCCTCCACCAGCAGCACCCCATGGCGCGCCAGCGTCTCTTTCAGGGCCAGGTATTCCGGCAAGGTGGCGGCGCGGTAGCAGAGATGATCTACCACAGGGGCATCGCATTCCCCCATGAGGGCGTGCATTTCAGTGAGCAGTTGGCAAACGAATGGGGCCATGGGCCCCAGCGTGGTATCCAGTGGATGAGACATGATCACCATTTCTTCTTGGGTTGGAACAGGACATCGAGCTCGTCCGCTTCTTTGTCCTTGATGTTTTGCAGCTCCTTCTCGCTGTGCTGCTGCAGATGCTCTTCCAGCTGGCGCATCCCCTGGCGCATGTCCTCTTCCCGCGCCAGCAGGTAGGGATCCTTGTCGGAGACATTGGCCAGGGCGCCGAGCCCCTTGGTATAGAGCTGACGGCAGGTGCCGTACTGCCCCTGGATCTGGGCATCCATGGCCCGCTTGATCAGGTTGGCGATGTTGATCTTGAGCTGCATCAGCTCGAGGCGGCGATCTTCCTGGGCGAACCCCTGGGGATCTATCTTGCCCTTGTTGTGCTCGACCCGCAGCACGGCCCGCATCTTCTTGGCCAGCTGCAGCATCTGGATCGCCTGACGGTCGGACTCAGGGGTCTTGAAGTGCCCCTCGTCCTGACTGCTGTAGTTCTCCTGCACATTCTTGATCTGGGTCTGGACGTCGATGATGCGCTGCTTGACCTGGGGATTCGGCATGACCTGCACTATGGCGCGGTAGGCATCCAGGATCCTGTGTTGCAGCAGCAGCACCATGTTCTTGGAGAAGGGCACCAGGTTGACGTTCAACAGCACCTCCTCCGTCTCATCCGCCACGGCCTTGTGGCGGGCGATGGCCTGGCGCTTGTCGGCTTCCGCCTTCTGTTTGTATTGCTGCACCACGTTATAGGCGATGACCAGAAACAGGAGTGCGCCAATCGACAGCAATATCAAGGTTAAAATCATAGGGTATTCACACTCCTGTCCCAATCCAATTGCGTGATCCTACAACAGCTTACCCGCATAGGGTAGCGCCCAGATCGCACCTTGCCTCACAACAACGCAAGGGAGCCGCGGCGATGGCGATGGCCGGGGCCTCATGCTCCATATCGCCCGCCGCCCCCATTACTTGAGGCAAAACCCCTTCGACTGGAGGAAGCCCAGCATGAAGGGACGCGCCTCCTTGCCGAGGATCGCCTTGATCTGTCCGCTCCAGGTCTGCACCTTGTTGTTGCTGCTGCGGGCCAGGTAGTAGTCGTGGATTTGGCTGTCGTATTGCGCCAGCAGGGCGCGATCGAGCGTCTCTGGATAGCGATTCTCGTGCACCACCAGCGCGCGGGGCAGCCGCGGCTTCTGCTCCGGCTGCTGGGCGGGATGGCCCAGGCAGAGGCCGAACAGCGGGATCACCTGATAGGGCAGCCCCAGCAACTCGCTCACCGCGGCCGGGTTGTTGCGAATGCCGCCGATGTAGACGCCGCCAAGGCCCAGGGACTGGGCCGCCAGCAGGGCATTCTGGGCCATCAGGGCCCCGTCGATGGCGCCTATCATGAGCTGCTCCACAAAGCCGGTCTGGGCCTCCGGTACTATCTGGCTGTGACGTTGATAGTCGGCGCAAAACAGCAGGAACTCCGCCGCCTCGGCCACGTAGGCCTGGTGCCCGGCCAGCTCGGCAAGGGTGGCGCGCAGCCCCTTGTCGGTCACCCGGATGAGGCTGTTGGCCTGAAGGAAGCTGGAGCTGGAGGCGCTCTGGGCGGCGCTCAGTATCTGATCGAGTTGCGAGGCGCTGATGGGCTCAGGGGTGAACTGACGAATGGAGCGATGGGAAAGGATGAGATCTATGGTCGGGTTCATGGTGCCTCCAAAATGAAGGTCACACTGTACCCAAAAAAAGCGAGGGGCCCAAGGCCCCTCGTCGCCCTCAGGGGGCAGGATACACATAGGGGGCCTGCAGCCCGAGCGGGAAGCCGAGCGCCCAGTAGAGCAGCAGGAAGCAGGTCCAGCTCACCAGGAAGGCCAGGGAATAGGGCAGCATCATGGAGACCAGGGTGCCGATGCCGGTGCTCTTCACATACTGCTGGCAATAGACCACCACCAGGGGGAAGAAGACCATCAGCGGGGTGATGATGTTGGAGGCGGAATCCCCCACCCGATAGGCGGCCTGGGTCAGCTCGGGGGAGATCCCCACCGCCATCAGCATGGGCACCAGGATGGGGCTGATGAGGGCCCACTTGGCCGAGGCCGAGCCCACCACCAGGTTGACGCTGGCGGTGAGCAGTATCATGCCGACTATGGTCACCTCCCCCGGCAGCGCCAGGGCGTGGAGCACCTCGGCGCCGGAGAGGGCCAGCAGGGTCCCCAGGTTGGAGTCACCAAACGCCTTGATGAAGAGGGCACAGAAGAAGGCCATCACCATGTAGGAACCCATCTTGTTCATGGTGGCCGACATGGCATCGATCACGTCCTTGCCGCTCTTGAAGCTTCCCGCCACGAAGCCGTAGACGATGCCGGGCAGGATGAAGAGCAGGAAGATGAGGGGCACTATGGACTTCATCACGGGTGCGGCGAAGGTGGTGAGCGATCCATCCGGCGCCCGCATCGGCGAGTCGTCCGGGGACAGGGCCAGCCCCAGCAGCACCACGGCAGCCAGCATGGCAAACCCGGCCCAGTTGAAGGCCCGGCTCTCCTGCGCGCTGTAGCGCCCCATCTCGTCGGCACTCTCCAGATCCTCGTTGAGGGGCACCTGCTTGAGGCGCGGCTCCACTATCTTCTCGGTGACAAACCAGCCCACACAGATGATCAGCAGGGAGGAGGCGCCGGTGAAGATGATGTTGCACAGGGTGTTGACCATGTAGTCGGGGTCGAGCAACTGGGCCGCCGACTGGGTGAACCCCTGCAGCAGGGCATCCCCGCCGGAGGGCAGGAAGTTGGCGGCAAAGCCGCCGGAGACCCCGGCAAAGGCGGCGGCTATGCCCGCCAGCGGATGACGGCCCGCCGCATGGAAGATGATGCCGCCGATGGGGATCACCAGCACATAGCCCGCATCTGCCGCGGTATGGCTGACGATGGCCACCAGGATCAGCATGGGGGTCAGGAAGCGCGCCGGCGTCACCTTGAGCAACTTCTTCAGGCCGGTGTTGATGAAGCCGGACTGCTCGGCCACCCCGACCCCCAGCATGGCCACCAGCACTATGCCGAGCGGTGCAAAGCCGGTGAAGGTGGTGACCATGCTGGCGAGAAACTCGGCCAGCCCCGCCCCGGTCAACAGGTTGTTGACCACCACGGCCTCCCCGGTGCGGGGATTGACCAGATCGAAGGAGAACTGGGAGCCTATCCAGGAGCCGACCCAGACGATCAGCAAGGCATAGAGGAACAACATGGCGGGATCCGGCAGCTTGTTGCCCGCCTTCTCGACCCCGTTCAGGAAGCGGTTCAACCAGCCATTGGGACTGGCCGGACGCTCGTTCACTGCGGCTTGACTCATTATGGTGATACTCCATTACCAAGGAATGAGCGCGCATACTAGCGATAACGTCTAATGAATCCCATGATATGAGACAAAAATTCGATTAATTATGTTTAATTTGGCATGTCGCGCTCCGGAAATGGGACATGCCGCACATTGTCAGCGGCGGGCTCAGCCGCCGATCAGCGGATAGTGACCAAGCTTGCACCGGATCCCGAAGCCTGCCGCCGCCACCTCCTCCGGGGTCATGGGGGGGCTGAACAGGAAGCCCTGGAAGACGTGGCAGCCCTGGGCCCGCAGGGCCGCCAGCTCGTGCTCGTCCTCCACCCCTTCCGCCAGGATCCCGAGCCCCAGACTGGTGGCCATGGCCACGGTGGCCCGGATCACCGGCAGGTTCAGCCCGACCACGAAGGAGCGATCCAGCTTGATGGTGTCGATGGGCAGACGGTTGAGATAGGCGAGCGACGAGTAGCCGGTACCAAAATCGTCGATGGCGATCTTGATCCCCTGCTCGCTCAGGGCGTCGAGGATCTCGATGCAGCCCTTCATGTCCAGCATCAGCACGGTTTCGGTCAGCTCCAGCGTCAGCAGGCCCGCATCGACCTCGGACTCCCTGAGCTGCTGCGCCACCTGTCCCGGCAGGGAGGCGGAGAGCTGGAAGCCGGAGAGGTTGACCGACACCGGCACCCGCACCTGCCATTGGCGCTGCCACTCCCCCATCTGGGCCAAGGCGGTGGCGAGCACCCAGCTCCCTATTTCACGAATCAGCCCCATCTCTTCGGCAAGCGGAATGAACTCCGCCGGCGAGACGTGCCCAAGCACGGGGTTGTACCAGCGCAGCAGGGCCTCCAGACCGATGAGCTTCCCCTGGGCCACGTCCACCTGGGGTTGATAGCGCAGGCTCAGCTCCCCCCGGCCGACGGCCTTGGCCAGAAACTGCTTCAGGGTCAGCTTGCGGTGCAGGCTCTGCTGCATGCTGGGGGTGAAGCGCTGCCAGCGCAGGCGCCCCATCTGCTTGGCCTGGTACATGGCCATGTCGGCGCGGGTGATGAGGTTGTCCCCATCATCCGCGTCGTCCGGATAGATGGCGATGCCGATGCTGCCGCCTATGGTGACCTCGGGCACCCCGCTCAGCTGCAGCGGCTTGCTCATCTGGGAGAGCATGAGATCCGCCACCTCCTGCGCCCGCTCGCTGGCCTGACTGAGGGGAACCAGGGCGGTGAACTCGTCCCCGCCGAGGCGCGCCAGCTCCACGTCCCGCGGGCAGATCTGCTTGAGCCGGCCGGCCACCCGCTCCAGCAGGCGATCCCCCGCCTTGTGGCCATAGTTGTCATTGACCAGCTTGAAGTTGTCCAAGTCCATGAACACCAGGGCAAAGCGCCCCCCCAGGCCGCAATAGGCCTCGAGGGACTTCATCAGGCCGTAGCGATTGAGCAGGCCGGTGAGGGAGTCGTGCCAGGCCAGGTGACGGTGTTCGAGCTCCTCGAGCTTGCGATCCGTGATGTCCCGCATGGTCAGCAAGATCCGCGCACCCTGCTGGATGTGGCGGAACTGATACTGGAACCAGCGCATCCCCTTCTGGGTCCGGCACTCCCCCTCGGCCACCACCTCCCCCACCCGGGAGAGTCGGGTATAGAAGGCCTCGTCGTCACCGGAGAAGACCTGGGCCAGCCGAGTGATACCGGTGCCAAAACACATGTCGAAGTGGTGGTTGCCGCTCTCGAGAGCCCCCTCGTTGTCGAACAGGCAGGCCAGGGTATCGCCGGTGGCGAGGGAGGACTCCTGATAGAGGGTGTCGGCATCGATGACCGCCTCCGTCATCATCATCTGACGCCCGGCGAGCTGGATCCCGGAGAGGCGCAGATAGACCTGCTTCTTGACCCCCTTGGGGGAGAGGGTCCACCACTCGTTGTAACTGCGATCCTGTTGAAAATCACCGAGATAACGCTGCAACAGCAGATCGATGGCGGCGGCCATGTCGGCCGAGAAGTCGCGGGATTGCAGCTCGGCCAGGGAGCTCGCCTCCCACAATCCCAGGGCGGAGCCATTGGCCCAGTAAATGTGGTGACGCTGGATGTCATAGACCCAGATGGGCGTATGGAGCACGTCCATCGCGGTAAGCAGGCGTTCGTCTAGCGTATTCATGTTGCGTGATGATTCATGCTGAAAGCTCATGGCAGAACCAGCCTGGACCCGTCTTTGGCAAAGGCGTCCGTGCTGGTACAAAATCCGTTCCGACCCATAATCTGGAAACAGGCAGGTGAAAAAGGGCCGAAATCATATGAAAACGCTACATGTGATCCCCATGGTCAGAAGAAATGGGCTCACACTGGTATTGTTGGGCATGGTCATAACCATTGCTATGATTTTTATACTTTTTTTCTTTCCTGAACAACTACTAATGCCGGTCATCTTCCTCCTGCTGACTGGTCTGATGACAATTCTTGTCGGGGCGCTGAAACTGGCTGAGCCTCATTTTAGTCTCTCCCTGTGTCAGGATTGTCTGCAATATCACCATAAGTACGGTGGCTGGATCCTGAAATGGAGAAATATTCAGCGAATTGACCAACCACGTATCCATTTAGGGTGGGATCTGGTGCCCCTGCCCTACATAGGTTTGAAGATTAAGGATTACGACGATTTTTTGACGCTGATCACACCCAGACTGGCCGTTCGCCTGCTGACCGAGCAGCGCGCCGTGCTGTTGCAGGCCATCAGCAGCGAGCGCCCCGACTGCCTCACCGGAGGCTGCGGCAGCGGGCTGCTGGGCGAGGGGCTGCTGGAGGAGAGCCGCTTTCGCTCCCCCTCAGGCCAGCAGTACGACGGGGTGATCGCCATGCTGGGCAACCGCATGGCCAGACTGCGGGATCTGCTGGGTTATGATCTGCTGGTGCCGGACAACAGCCTGGACCGCCCCCCCGCCGACTTCGTCCATTTGCTCAATCAGTACCAGCGCGAGTCGAATCTAATCCAGATCAATTAAACGCCGGATTGCGCTTGCCAAGCCTGGCGACTCTTCATAAGGTCACGGGCTTGTTACAAACACCCCCTAAGCCGCTTATGAAGTACATCGAAGAGTTCTATCTGTTCGTCAAGGTGGTGCAAGAGGGCGGTTTCTCCCACGCCGCCGCCGCGCTGGGCATGCCGACCGGCACCATCAGTCGACGCATTTCACAACTGGAAGAACAGCTCGGGTGCGCCTTGCTGCACAGATCCACCCGCAAGCTGCGCCTCACCGACGAGGGGCTGCGCTATTACGAGCGCCTGTGCACGCCGCTGGCCGAGATCGAGCAGGCGACCGGCGAGATCCAGGGCCAGGAGAGGGACATCAGCGGCCTCATCCGCCTCGCCGCGCCCATCGCCCTCTCCAATACCATACTGGTCGACATGCTGGCTGACTTCGGTCTGCGCTATCCCGGGGTGCAGTTCGACATCAGCCAGACCAATGACCACGCCCCCCTCTGTGATCAGGACAGGGATCTGGTGTTTTTCAACGGCGAGCTCTCCCAGACCCTGCCCAATGCCCTCTGCCTCGGTCACATCGAGTACGGCCTGTTTGCCTCCCCTCTCTATCTGGAGAAGATGGGCATCCCCTCCCACCCGGCCCAGCTGGAAGAGCACGACCTCATCTACTGCTGGCCCCACCAGCACTGGCAGCTGAGCGGGCGGGATCAGCAGACGGTGCAGATCAAGCGGACACCGCGCCTGAACGTCAACCAGACCCAGGCCGCCGTGCGGGCGGCCCGGCGCCACCTCGGCATCGTCAATGCCCCCCTGCACTATGTGCACCCCTTCCTGCAAGACGAGCAGCTGGTCGCCGTGCTGCCGGACTGGCAGTCGGGCAAGCGCCCCTTCTACATGCTCCATTGCCAGCCCCAGTTCACCCCGTTGCGTGTTAAGATGTTTGCCGATTTCGTCGAGAAATACTCCGCACGCTATCGCCATCATCAGCGGGACGATCAATTTTTGCCGGCCATGCCGCTGCCCGTTGCATCTGACGGTTGATCGCCCACACTTAGCGCAATCCTCGTTGCACAGGTCGGCTAACACTATGAATGTATTGATATGTGATGACTCGGGGTTCGCTCGCAAGCAGTTGATGCGCGCCCTGCCTGCCGGCTGGAATGTCACCCTGCATCAGGCCGCTGACGGCCTGGAAGGGGTTGAGCAGATCCTGATGGGCCACGGCGATCTGATCTTTCTCGATCTGACCATGCCAGAAATGGACGGCTATGGCGTGCTGGAGACCCTCAAGCGCGAGGGGCTGCGCAGCAAGGTGATAGTGGTCTCCGGTGACATCCAGCCGGAAGCCCACGCCCGCGTCATGGCCCTCGGGGCCCTCGATTTCATCAAGAAACCGGCCTCACCGGAGAGCCTGCTCGCCCTGCTCAGCCGCCACGGCTTGTGGCAAGCGGCGCCCCACCCGGCCGCCGCACCCGCCCTTGCCGTCGCCGGTCACGCCCCCCTCGAGAGCACCATCCAGTTCACCCCCGAGCTGCGGGATGTCTATCAGGAGCTCGCCAACGTCGCCATGGGCCAGGGGGCCGATCTGCTGGCTCGCCTGCTGGATGCCTTCGTGCTGCTGCCCATCCCCAACGTCAACGTGCTGGAGGTCTCCGAGCTGCACATGGCCCTCTCGGCCGCCGCCGAGTCGGATACCCTCTCCGCCGTCTGCCAGGGGTTCATCGGGGCCGGTATAGCCGGCGAGGCGCTGCTGCTGTTTCACGATGCCAGCTTCCAGGATCTGGCACGCCTGATGAACCATCAGGGGGTACTGGATCACAACGCCGAGCTGGAACTGCTGATGGATACCGCCAACGTCTTGATCGGGGCCTTCCTGCGCGGCTATGCCAACCAGCTCGACACCCCTTTCAGCCAGGGCCATCCCGTGGTGCTCGGTCAGCACAGGCCCATTAGGGATCTCATTCGCACCAACCAGAGCCGCTGGCGCCGCACCCTGGCCATCGAGATCAACTACCGGGTGCAGGGGTATGCGGTGCAGTGCGACCTGCTGCTGCTGTTCACCGAAGACTCCATCGCCACCATGAACAACAAGATCATGCATATGCTCTAGCGGTGTTATCCCATCGCCAGCATCAATAACAAGTTCATGCATATGCTCTAACGGTTGCCAATCAGCACCTTGCAGCATCAACAACACAGACTCAGGCACCAGGAGTGACCATGGATATCCGGGAATTTCATTGGCTGATGAACATAGTCCAGAACCTGGACGTGGGGCTGGTCGTGCTCGACAAGGGCTACCGGGTACAGGTATGGAACGGCTTCATGGAGAGCCATAGCGGCCGACTGGCCGGCGAGGTGCGCGATCAGGTGCTGTTCGATCTCTTCCTCGACGTGGACCGCGCCTGGCTGGAGCGCAAGGCGAACATGGTGTTCAAGCTCAACAACCGCGCCTTCAGCACCTGGGAGCAGCGCCCCTATCTGCTGCGCTTCTCCAACTATCGCCCCATCACGGGCTCGGCACCCCACATGTACCAGAACCTGACCCTGGTGCCCCTGGCCGATTTTGGCGGCGAGGTCACCCATCTGGCCATCATGATCTACGACGCCACCGACGAGGCCATGCTGATCAGGGGCCAGCGCCAGGGATAAGTCCTCGGCACAGAGACACAAGAAGGGCGCCATCAGGCGCCCTTCTTCGCATCATGCCGATCAGGCTCAGCCGTTCAGGCTCAGCCGTTCAGGAACTCGGTGAACGCATCTATCACCTCGTCGATGTCGTCATCGGTGATCTGCAGATGGGTCACCAGCCTCAGCTCCCCATAGCCGGAGAAGAGGATGCCGCGCTCCTTCATGAAGCCGAGCAAGGTGGCGGGATCCCCCTGAGTCAAGCGCAGGAACACCATGTTGGTCTGCACCTCTTCCATATTGAGCACTATGCCGGGCAAGGGGGCCAGCCCCTCTGCCAGACGCCTGGCGCGGCGATGATCGTCCGCCAGCCGGGTGACGTGCTGATCCAGGGCAAACAGGGCGGCCTGGGCCAGGATCCCCCCCTGACGCATGCCGCCCCCCAGCATCTTGCGCAGCCGTCTGGCCCGCGCGATGAAGCCATGGGAGCCCACCAGCAGTGAACCGACCGGCGCCCCCAGCCCCTTGGAGAGGCAGACGGAGATGCTGTCGAAGGGGGCGGCGATAGCCGCGACCGGCTCGCCGCTCGCCACCACCGCATTGAAGAGGCGGGCCCCGTCCAGGTGCAGCAGCAAGCCGTGCTCATCCACAAAGTCGCGCATCTCGCGCAGGTACGGCAGCGGCAGCACCTTGCCATTGTGGGTATTTTCAAGGCACACCAGCCGGGTCTGGACGAAGTGGGCGTCATCGGGGGCTATGGCGGCCCGCACGTCGCTCAGGGCCAAGGTACCGTCGGCCTGCATGGGGACAGACTGCAGGGCCACCGAGCCCAGCACGGCAGAGCCCTGCGCCTCGTAGCGATAGATGTGGGAGGCGGCGCCCAGCACGGCCCCTTCCCCGCGCTGGCAGTGGCTCATCATCGCCAGCAGGTTGGACATGGTGCCGGATGGCACGAACAGGGCCGCCTCTTTGCCCAGCAGTTCGGCACCTTTGCGCTCGAGCGCATTGATGCTGGGATCTTCCCCGTAGACATCATCTCCCACCTCGGCATGCAGCATGCTCTGGCGCATGGCTTCCGTGGGTTGGGTCACGGTATCACTTCGTAAATCGATATAGCGCATGTCATCCTCCTGATGCAGGAGCATGACATTAACCAGCCGGCATCATGCTGGCAAGGGATGGGGGGCGGGAATGTGAACCCGGCGGCTCACCAGGGCAGCGGCTGGCCGCGCAAGTCCACGAAGCGGCCGGAGTGCGTCAGTGTCAGCGAGGCCAGGAGATCCAGCAACTGCGGTGCCACCAGGGCGGGATCCTGCAACAGGGCCGGGTCAAGACCCTGCCGGAAGGGTTGCTGCATGGGGGTATCCATGAGCCCGGGGTGAACCGTGATGACGCCGGCGCCGGGGAAGCGCTCGGCCCACTCGGCGGCCAGGATCCTGGCCCCCATGTTGAGGGCCGCCTTGCTCATCCGGTAGCTGTAGCGCCCGACGGCCTCCAGATTGCCGGTCCCCAGGCTGCCCGCCAGATCCGAGAGAGAGCAGAGCCACAGCCGGCTCTCGGGGGTCATGAGCCGGCTGAGGCTGGCCCCCAGGGCCAGGTGGGGCCAGGCATTGGCCTGCAGGCTCTCCCCAAGCCACTGGGGGCTCACCTCCTCCACCCGCCGCTCCGGCATGTGATTGAGATCGTGCAGCAGACCTATGGTATTGATCACCACCGTCGGCAATGTGGTGGCGTCATAGAGGGTGAACAGGGCCTCGAAGGAGAGCGGGTCCACTTCCTGCAACGGGAAATAGCAGGCGGGATCCAGCCCTTTTGGCAACTGCCTGCCCGCCAGCAACCACTCTTCGCCACGGCTGGCGAGTTCGTGGGCCAGAGCCCCCCCCAGTCCGCCACTGCCCAGGATCAGATAACTCATCTGTGCGTCCTTGGATTTGTCCATTGCTTAGAGGGTATCAGAAGAATGGCGGCCTGCCGGGGACCCCGGCGGCCTCAGGCCTCTGCCAGATGGCGGCCGAACTCCCGCGCCCGCGCCAGATCCAGAAAACCGTCCCCCTGCTTGTGGCTGCGCAGGAACTGGTAATAGGCGAGCAGGGTCACCAGGTGCTGCTCGTCCGGCAGCGGCTGGCCGGGGAGCTTCTCCTGCACCAGCGCCCCTGCCGCCGCCAGCGCGTCCCTGTCCACCACCTCGGCCTGGCGATAGAGGTAACCGCAGCCGGTGGCGAGCCACTCCAGGGAGCAGTTGGCCCCCATGGCGATCTGGTTCGCCTTGCCAAGACCGGGCTCGGCCCCTTTCAGATACTTGCGGATCAGGGCCTCACTCAGCCCCACCTTGCGGGCGAAGGCGCTGACGCTGCCCTCCCCGATCAGGCTCTGCAGCCTGGCGGCAAATCCTTCCATCACAACTTCTCCATCGTCTTTTTGGCCCGTCTCTGCGCCCGGGCCCCTGTGTCGGTCAGAACCATAGTTCGAATTCGCGAGGGGGGCATTATTGCCTTGTCCGCCAGAAGAGACCAAGATGCTGGCAGCATTGATTCTGCCTTTATTTGTCCGTCTCTTTATCCGTAGAGGAGTCACCATGTCCGTATCCCGTCTTGCCCTGCACCATCAAGGCCCCATCTTCTCCCGCCTCATCATGGGCTACTGGCGCCTGATGGAGTGGCAACTCTCCCCGGCCGCCCTGCTGGATCTGATGAAATACCACCTGGATCTCGGGGTCACCACCATAGATCACGCCGACATCTACGGCGGTTACCAGTGCGAGGAGGCCTTCGGCCAGGCCCTGCGTCTGGAGCCCTCCCTGCGCAGCCGGATGGAGCTTGTCAGCAAGTGCGGCATCGCCCTCACCGCCAAGCCGGAACATGCCCTCAATCACTACAACACCAGCAAGGGCCACATCGTCGCCAGCGCCGAGGCCTCCTTGCAAAAGCTCGGCACCGATCACCTGGATCTGCTGCTGATCCACCGCCCGGATCCCTTGATGAATGCCGACGAGGTAGCCGAGGCCTTCATCAGTCTCAAGCAGGCGGGCAAGATCAAGCACGCCGGAGTCTCCAACTTCACGCCCCACCAATTCGCGCTGCTGCAATCCCGTCTGCCCTTCCCCCTGGTCACCAACCAGCTGGAGATCTCGCCGCTGCACCAGGAAGGAACGCTGGATGGCACCCTGGATCAGTGCCAGCAACTGGGCATCAAACCCATGGCCTGGTCCTGCCTCGGTGGCGGACGGCTGTTCAACGATCCCGCCTATGCCCCGCTGCGGGCCGAGCTCGAGCAGATCCGCCATGAAGTGGGCGCGCAGCACATAGAGCAGGTGGTCTACGCCTGGGTGATGATGCTGCCGAGCCAGCCGCTGCCGCTCATCGGCTCGGGCAAGCGGGAGCGGATCGCCGCCGCCGTGGCGGCCGAGTCCATCCAGCTCAACCGCCAGCAGTGGTTCCGCATTCGCAAGGCCGCCCTGGGTTACGATGTGCCCTGATCCCGCCGGCCACTGAGCGCGAGGCAAACAAAAACGGCATGGATTGCTCCATGCCGTTTTTCGTTATCGAGACGATTCAACGATGGCGCTGGGGGCGACCACGAGGTGCATCTGTCTTCGGTTTGGCCTGGTTGACTGTGATGGTCCGGCCACCTATTTCGGTGCCGTGCAACTCGGCGATGGCCTTCTCGGCATCCCCGTTGACAGGCATTTCAATGAAGCCAAACCCCTTGGACTGACCGGTATCGCGATCGATGATGATATCGACCTTGTCTACCTGCCCAAATTGGCTGAACACATTTGTCAGTTCGTCGGCCGTCATCCGGTACGACAGATTACCTACGTAAATCTTCATGCCATCCACTCTCGATTCAAGGTGCCTTCTCTATGCATCCACCGACCTGGAGTAAGGGCACAACCCCCCTGCCGGACCAGCCATGGCATCATGCCGTGGCACTCCCTGCCTCGAGGCCCAAGTTGTTGATCTCTTGGACTATCGGAGCAGGAAAGATCAATTCGAATCAGAGGGAGTATCTGAGCTTTGCGATAAATTGTCGAGAAAATAGTCAGACTGGTTGCAGCGCGGCCAACAAGCTGCTCAGGGCGCGGCGGCTGTGCCAGGCCCGTTTAAAACCAAAGCGATAGATACCGGGGGCCACCTCATGGGTGCCTTCCCGGGTCAGCCCCAGCAAGGCGGTGGCGTCGGCCAGGGCCTCCCCATCCAGCCCCAGATCCAGGCTGAAGTCGAGCCACTGACCGTCGTGCCCCACCTTGCGATCCCGCTCTATGCCCACCAATGCCGCCCTCGGCAGGGCCAGGGCCCTGTCTTCGCCACCATTGAGCAGATAGAGGTGATGGTCGTCCCAGGCGAGCTCCGCCAACCGCCAGCGCTGCCAGTTGCGCGGCAACACCATCATCACCAGCACTATGCCGCCAAACACCAGACCGACCCAGGGCAGCAGCCCCATCTCGGGATACCCCAGCAAGAGCGCGGCCACCACAGTGCCCAGGCTCGCCAGCAACAGGCAGATCATGACCCCGTAGAAGCGCCGCGCAGGGGGCATCAGCCAGTTCACTCCCCCCCGCGATGCCAGTTCACTGACTCTCATTTCATCCTCCTCACATGATGGAAACGGCCCTGCCGCCCTGTGTTGGCCCGCATTGTGCGCGAGCCCGCCCATGGGTTGCAACCGGCACGGCGGCGCGGATGACGACCAGCCGCCACTCTTGTATGCTTGGGGCTGTCTGAGCCCGCCATCTTCAGGAGTCCCATGTTCGCCACTGCCCTGCTGTTCACCACCAGCGCCCTCTATGCAGAAGCCATCGGCGGCTACGCGGCCGGTTGTCTGAAAAACGGCGTATCCCTGCCGCTGACGGGACCCGGTTATCAGGTGATCCGCACCAAGCGGCTGCGCTATTACGGTCACCCCGATCTCATTCATTACCTTCAGGGCCTGGCCAACCAGGCCAGGCTGGCCGGCATGCCGGATCTCTATATCGCCGACCTCGCCATGGCGCGGGGCGGCCCCTTCACCTCCGGCCATCGCAGCCACCAGACCGGCCTCGACGCCGACATCTGGTTCCGGATGGCAAACCGCCCCATCAGCAAATGGGAGCAGGATGCCCCCAAGGAGTGGGCGCTGATCGATGAGCCCAGCTACAAAATGCTGCCGGGGCGCTTTGGCCCCCAGCAGCTCAATCTGCTGCGCCTCGCCGCCAGCAAGCCCGAGGTGGCGCGCATCTTCGTCAACCCCGTCATCAAGGCAGAGGTGTGCAAGCGGGCGGCCGATGAACCCTGGGTCGCCAAGCTGCGCCCCTGGGTCGGCCACTTCAGCCACTTCCACGTCAGGTTGCGCTGCCCGGCGAACAGCCCGGATTGCCAGCCCCAGGCCCCCATCCCCCCCGGCAATGGCTGCGATGCCGAGCTGGCCTCCTGGCTCAAGGACAAGCCCCAGTTGCCCAAGGTCTCCATGAGCTACCGTGCCCCCGTCTTACCGAGGCGTTGTGAGGGTTGACCACAAGCTGCTATGGTGAGCCGATATCCGTCAGAAATTTCAATGGAGAACAACAAGATGGCCACTTCACTCCGGCACAGGGCCACCCAGTGCCTGCTGACTTTCACCCTGCTGCTGGGATTGACCGGGTGCGGCATGAACAACATCCCCACCCTGGATGAGCAGGTCAAGGCGAGCTGGGGCCAGGTCGAGAACCAGTACCAGCGCCGCGCCGATCTCATTCCCAACCTGGTGGCCACCGTCAAGGGGTACGCCAGCCACGAGCAGGAGACCCTGAAAGCGGTCACCGATGCCCGCGCCCGGGTCGGCAGCGTGCAGGTGAGCGACCCCTCCCAGCTCAAGACCTTTGAAGCGGCCCAGGATCAGCTCTCCAGCGCCCTCTCCCGCCTGATGGTGGTGGTCGAGCGCTACCCGGATCTGAAAGCGGATCAGCAGTTCCTGACCCTGCAGGCCCAGCTGGAAGGCACCGAGAACCGCATCGCTGTGGCCAGGCGCGACTACATAGAGGCGGTACGCCAGTTCAATACCGAGATCCGCACCTTCCCGGGGGTCATCTGGTCCAAGCTGCTCTATTCGGATCTCGAGGCAAAACCCAGTTTCAGCGCCAAGCCCGGTGCCGATGAGGCGCCCAAGGTCAGCTTCCAATGACCATGATGTTGCGCGCGCTGCTCCCCTTGCTGCTGCTCTGGACGGCGGCGCTGCAAGCCGCGCCGAACTTTCCGGCCCTGAGCGGACGGGTGGTGGATGAGGCCGCCCTGATGTCACGCAAACAGGCCCACCAGCTGACCCAGCAACTGGCGGCTTTCGAGAAGCGCAGCGGTATCCAGCTGGTGGTGGTCTCCGTCGACAGCCTGGATGGGGAGACCATAGAGGAGTACGGCTACCAGCTCGGTCGCCACTGGGGCATAGGCCAGAAGGGCAAGAACAACGGCGTGCTGCTGCTGATCGCCCAGGATGAGCGTAAGGTGCGCATCGAGGTGGGCTATGGCCTGGAGGGCGCCCTGCCCGACGCCATCGCCGCCAACATCATCCAGACCCGGATCCTGCCCGCCTTCAAGCGCGGCGACATGGTGGCTGGCGTGGTGGCCGGCAGCCAGAGCATCATGAAGGCACTCGCCGGAGAGTATCAGCCGGCCGAGCAGCCGAAGAGTGACAGCGGTGGCGGCCCCTGGCTGTTTATTCTGGTGGTGATTGCGATGATAGTGCTGCACAACCTGCGTGGTGGCGGCGGTGGGCCGGGGGGGCGACGTCGGGCGGCCTACATGGCCGGTGGATTTGGTGCCGGCTCCTTTGGTGGTCGCGGTGGCGGCGGATTCAGCGGTGGCGGCGGCAGCTTTGGCGGCGGCGGAGCCTCCGGTGGCTGGTAACAGGAGTAAAGAGACAAATCATGATTTCTAAACAGTTCTTCCACACGCTTCAGGCCAAGGTGCGCGAAGCGGAGCTAGAGACTGATGCTGAACTGGTCACGGTGCTGGCTCCGGCCAGCGATGGGTATCGCTACATTCCCACTCTCTGGGCGGCGCTGCTGGCCATGCTCACCCCCTTGCTGGTGTTCCAGCTCGGCTTCTGGCTCGGCTGGTACGAGATCCTGCTGGTGCAGTGGTCGGTCTGGTTGCTGCTGAGCCTGCTGTTCCACTGGACCCCCATCAAGATGCGGCTGATCCCGAAAAAGGTGCGTCAGCACAGGGCTGCACTGATGGCCCGCCTGCAATTTGTCGAGCAGGGGCTGCACCGCACCCGCGACCGGCTCGGGGTGCTGATCTTCGTCTCGGTGGCGGAGCACTATGTGGAGATCCTGGTGGATGACGGCATAGCCCAGCACATAGACAACGCGCAGTGGCAGCAGATCATCGACGACTTCGTGGTGCGAGTGCGCAACAAGGAGGTGGAGCAGGGCTTCCTCGAGTGCGTGGAGCGTACCAGCGCCATCCTGACCGATGCGTTTCCGGCGACCCGGGATCAAAACGAGTTGCCCGACAGCCTGATCATTTTGGACAAACCCTGAGCCGGTTTAAAAAACCGGCATTCTGTGCAAGGGATAGGCATTCGATAAAGATTCTGAAAAATAAGGGGAAAAGTGTTTGACCCCGAGTCAGCTTTCCCCTAAATTACGCCCCGTTCCAGCGCAACAGCGCAGCGAACCACGTGGCGATTGAACACGTTAAACAGCAGTCAAAAATTTGGTGAGGTGTCCGAGTGGCTGAAGGAGCACGCCTGGAAAGTGTGTATACG
>NZ_JBFODK010000019.1:0-83778 GCF_040908275.1 Aeromonas sp. R4-3 | reverse complement strand
GATCGCCGGTTGACCCTGGCCAGAGACCCACAGCCCGGCAGGCTCAGCGTGCCGGGCTGTTTTCATTGCTGTACCCCGAGGTTCGGCAAAGGTCTGGATAAGGCCATCTTCCCTATCAGCCACCTTTCCCGACCGGCCACCCGCTGCGTTGCCGCCCGTACAATCTGCCCCTGTCCTCAGGCCCCGCGCTTGGGCAAAAGGGATGGCAGCCTGGCTGCCCCATGCTGCCGAGTGACCCCCCGCCCATGTTCCCTTCTGCCCTTTGCCCTTTGCCTGGTGCCTGGTGCCTGTGCCTGTGCCTGTGCCTGTGCAGGAGGATGGGTACTTACCGCGTCAACATGGGGCCACCAGAGCCACCCCCTCAGGAGCCTGGGTTTGCCCCCGAGAAGCGGGATGCCGTTGCTCGCCAAGGCTCCAAGGCGACGACAAAGAACGAAAACCCTGATGCGCCAATCCTGCGTCTCCTGCGCCCCTCTGCCCGCTGATGAGCCTTGGGACATTACCGCTATAACGACGCGGCGGCTGGCTGCCCATCAATGTCTGAGCCTATCGACCCCGCCGCCCTTCCTTTCCAGAGGGATAGCCTCGACCGCCCTCGCAGGCAGGTGCGTCCACCCATGGACGAGAGACACCACGGCGGCAACCGGCAGATTGGATTAAGGAAGGCGCAAGCGTCGGTGACACAAGATTGCAGGCAATAAAAAGCGCCCTCCGAAGAGGGCGCCAGCATTCAGGGAAAAGCTAAGGGGATCAGGCTTCGCGGCTGGGCAGCGGGGCCGCCTCCAGCAGGCTCTCATCCTCGGCCATGCAAGCGGCCGCGGTGAACAACACGTCGGTGGAGCTGTTGAGGGCCGTCTCGGCGGAATCCTGCAGCACCCCGATGATGAAGCCCACGGCGACGACCTGCATAGCGATGTCGTTGTTGATGCCAAACAGGCTGCACGCCAGCGGGATCAGCAGCAGGGAGCCACCGGCCACGCCGGAGGCGCCACAGGCGCTGATGGTGGCGACCACGGAGAGCAGAATGGCGGTAGCCAGATCCACTTCCATCCCCAGGGTGTGCACCGCCGCCATGGAGAGCACAGTGATGGTGATGGCGGCGCCGGCCATGTTGATGGTGGCACCCAGCGGAATGGAGACCGCATAGGTGTCTTCCGGCAGACGCAGCTTCTCGGCCAGCGCCATGTTGACCGGGATGTTGGCGGCGGAGCTGCGGGTGAAGAAGGCGGTCACGCCACTCTCTTTCAGGCAGGTCAGCACCAGCGGATAGGGGTTGCGCTTGATCTTCCAGAACACGATGAGCGGGTTGACCACGAAGGCGATGAACAGCATGCAGCCGATCAGCACCACCAGCAGTTGGGCATAGCCAAACAGGGCATCGAAACCTGTCTCGGCCAGGGTGGACGCCACCAGACCCAGGATGCCGAGCGGGGCGCAGCGGATCACCGCTCTGACGATGCTGGAAACCCCGTGGGACACATCGGAAATCAGCGCCTTGGTGCTGTCACCCGCGTGGCGCATGGCGATGCCAAGGCCGATGGCCCAGGCCAGGATACCGATGTAGTTGGCATCCAGCAGCGCCTTCACCGGGTTGGTCACCACGTTGAACAGCAGGGTCTGCAGTACCTCGGTGATGCCGCCCGGCGGGGTGATCTCGGCAGTGCTGGCCACCAGGTGCAGGTTGGAGGGGAACAGGAAGCTCGCCATCACGGCCACCACGGCGGCCAGGAAGGTCCCCAGCACATAGAGCAGCAAGATCGGCTTCATGTTGGTCTTCTGACCCTGCTTGTGACCGATGATCGCCGACATCACCAGCACGAAGACCAGCAGCGGGGCGACCGCCTTCAGGGCACCGACGAACAGGCTGCCAAGCAGACCCGCCGCCTTGGCCCATTCGGGCATGAACATGGCAAGGAGGATACCGAATACCAGACCGACCAGGATCTGGCTAACCAGACTGGTGCTGTTGACCAGTTTTATGAGGGGGTGTTGTTGTGTCATCAAATAGTCCCTGTGCACTCATGGTGCGTGAATCATTAGTCCTGTTGGCAACCTGCCGCGCGCATTGACACCGGCCTGTGGACGGTGGTGCCGTTGGCAAACCTTCTTCTGGATCTGTCCAGTACGCGTGGGGTTGCGGACAAGGAATATCCCATCTGCCATCGTTTTTTTCCACATAATCACTGAAAAATATCAGGGTTACCTCACAAAAAATCTACAACAATGTGATAACACAATATCAACTACGGTCAAATTGTCACCAAACCAGTCCTATCATCGGCCGATGTGGAGGCGAGAGTGGTATCATGCCGCTCACTTTGCACTGGAGCCTGTTGCCATGATCACCTCTTTATTGACCCGACACTTCGGCTTCGACCGGCTGCGACCCGGCCAGGAAGCAGTGATCAGCCGCCTGCTGGCCGGCAAGAGTGCGGCTGCCATCTTCCCGACCGGTGCAGGCAAGTCCCTCTGCTACCAGTTGCCCGCGCTGGCATTGCCCCATCTGACCCTGGTCATCTCCCCCCTGCTGGCGCTGATGCACGATCAGCTCGCCTTCTTGCAGAGCAAGGGGATTGCCGCCGCGACCCTGGACTCCAGCCAGACCCCCGAGGAGAGTCGCCGGGTGATGCAGCAGGCCAGCGACGGCCAGCTCAAGATCCTGATGATCTCGGTGGAGCGCCTCAAGAACGAGCGCTTTCGCCGCTTCATCGCCCAGGTGCCACTCTCCCTGCTGGTGGTGGACGAGGCGCACTGCATCTCGGAGTGGGGCCACAACTTTCGGCCAGACTATCTGAAGCTGCCGGACCATCGCCGCGATCTCGCCATTCCTCAGGTACTGCTGCTCACCGCCACCGCCACCCCGGCGGTCATGGCAGACATGCAGGCCAAATTCGCCATCGAGGCCGAAGATCTGGTGGTGACAGGTTTCTATCGCCCCAATCTGGATCTCGCCGTGATCCCGCTGGCCGGCAGTGCCCGCGATGGCTGGCTGCGTGACGAGCTGCGCCGCGATCCCGCGGCCCCCACCATCGTCTACGTCACCCTGCAACACAGCGCGCAGCAGTGTGCCGATCAGTTGCAGGCCATCGGCATCCGCGCCTGCGCCTATCATGCGGGGCTGGATCCCGCCCTGCGCAGCCAGATCCAGCACGACTTCATGGCCGGCCGACTCGATTGCATCGTCGCCACCATCGCCTTTGGCATGGGCATCGACAAGGCCGATATCCGCCGTGTCATTCACTACGATCTGCCCAAATCCATCGAGAACTACAGCCAGGAGATAGGCCGTGCCGGGCGCGACGGCCTCCCCTCCCGCTGCATGGTGCTGGCGAGCCGCGCCCAGTTGCCTGTGCTGGAAAACTTCGTCTATGGAGATACCCCGGACAGGGAGGCCATCCTGACCTTGCTCCAGATCCTGCAACAAAGCGGTGCCGAGTGGGAATTCAGCCTGCTGCGCCTCTCCAACGAGACCAACATTCGCCAGCTCCCCCTCAAGACCCTGCTGGTCTATCTGGAGATGGCGGGGATCATTGCCCCGGCCTACAGCTACTTTGCCGAGTACCGCTTCAAGTTCGTGCTGGAAAAACGGGAGATCCTGGCCCGCTTCAACCCCGATCGTCGCCAGTTCCTGGAGCAGCTGTTTGCCTGTGCTCCCCAGGCGCGCAGCTGGTGCACCATGGACTTCGATGCGCTGTGGCAGGGGTATCAGGGGGAACGGCAAAGAGCCGCAGCGGCGCTGGACTATCTGCAGCAGCAGGGCTGGATCGAGCTGGAAAGCAAGCAGATGACGGAGGTATATCGGGTCGTGCGTCAGCATATCGACCCGACGGCACTGGCCGAAGAGCTGCATGGACTGTTTGAAAAGAAAGAGCAGAGCGAGCTGGCCCGACTCCAGGCCCTGCTGGGGTTCTTTACCTCGAGCCGCTGCCTGAGCCATGAGCTGGCCCGCTATTTTGCCGATGAAGAGGCGCCCGAGCAGTGCGGGCACTGCTCCGTCTGCCGGGGGGAGATAGCCGTGCTGCCGCCGTTGCCGCCTCAGGGCTTGCCCAACGAGCACGGCTTGCGCGCCTGGTGCGATCCGCTGATTGCCCTGTGTCACCAGCGCCATCCCCGGATCCTGACCCGCTTCCTGTGTGGTATCGCCACCCCCCTGACCACCCGGACCAAGGCGAGAAACCTGGCCGGTTTTGGCCAGTTGGCCTCCCATCCCTTCGCCGAGGTGCTGGCGGCGGTGTCGGCGATCTATCCTGCCGACTCTTGATCACCAGCTTGCCGGACGCTTAAAAAATAAGACCCTCGCGGATGCGAGGGTCAAGCCAACGGAAACGTGCTTAAACAGAGCTTAGTATCTGCACAATCACCCACTCTCTTGCTAAAGCGATGACTGCTCGACACAGGGCCAATCTAGAGCAGCAGGAATGTAGCGTCAATGTAAAAATTAGAGCTTAAACACCAAACAACAGACGTTACGTTGACGTAAGCGTCATTAAGTTTCACCTCTTCTCCCCTACCGCCCTTGCCCCGCCTGCACTTCGATTCCACAAACCAGGAAGCCATCATTTTCTGCCCCTGCCACACAAACATTTATTTTTTATGTCTTTGACATTTGCATCACTGTCGTGGCAAAAATAATTTAACAGTCAGTAACATAGAGATGTCATTGGCTGCCTCTTCCCGCATGAGGATCGGGAAGCTCCCGTACAAACTTAAACCAATGACGGCGATGGATTACTGGGGGCTGTTGACTAGGCTTAAGAGGTAAACAGAACAAAAGTAGTGATCCACTCTTTTTCAGGGTAAGCGACTATAACGAGGGCTAAGTTATGGGCATCTTCGAGCACTATCAACAGCGGTATGAGAAGGCCAGGGAGGAGGAGTACAGCATCCAGGAGTTTCTGGATATGTGCAAACAGGACAAATCCTGCTACGCCTCCGCCGCCGAACGACTGCTGGTTGCCATCGGCGAACCGGAAATGATCGACACCTCCGTCAATCCGCGCCTCAGCCGCCTCTTTTCCAACCGCGTCGTCGCACGCTATCCCGCTTTCAAAGACTTTTATGGCATGGAAGAGGCGATCGAGCAGATCGTCTCCTACCTCAAGCACTCCGCCCAGGGACTGGAAGAGAAGAAACAGATCCTCTACCTGCTGGGTCCCGTTGGCGGCGGCAAATCCTCGCTGGCCGAGAAACTCAAGTCCCTGATGCAAAAAGTGCCCATCTATCGCATCAAGGGATCGCCGGTCAACGACCACCCCTTCTGCCTGTTCGACATCGAAGAGGACGGCGAGATCCTGGAAAAAGAGTACGGCATACCGCGCCGCTACCTGAGGCCCATCATGTCTCCCTGGGCGGCCAAGCGGCTGCACGAGTTTGGCGGTGACATCACCAAGTTCAAGGTGGAGAAGGTCAACCCCTCCATCCTGGATCAGATCGCCATCGCGAAGACAGAACCCGGCGATGACAACAACCAGGACATCTCCTCCCTGGTGGGCAAGGTCGACATCCGCATGCTGGAGCACTATGCCCAGGATGATGCCGATGCCTACTCCTACTCAGGCGCTCTGTGCAAGGCGAACCAGGGGATGATGGAGTTCGTGGAGATGTTCAAGGCGCCCATCAAGGTGTTGCACCCCTTGCTGACCGCGACTCAGGAAGGAAACTACAACGGCACCGAGGGGCTCTCCGCCCTCCCCTTCGACGGCATCCTGCTGGCCCACTCCAACGAATCCGAATGGCAGCAGTTCCGTAACAACAAGAACAACGAGGCCTTCCTAGACCGGGTTTACATCGTCAAGGTGCCCTACTGCCTGCGTGTCTCGGAAGAGGTGAAGATCTACGAAAAACTGTTGTTCAACAGCGAGCTGACCGAGGCCAAGTGCGCCCCGGGTACCCTGGAGTTGCTGGGCCAGTTCTCCGTATTGTCACGGCTGAAAGAGCCGGAAAACTCCAGCCTCTACTCCAAGATGCGAGTCTATGACGGCGAGAGCCTCAAGGACACGGATCCCAAGGCCAAGAGCTATCAGGAGTATCGCGACTACGCTGGCGTCGACGAGGGCATGAACGGCCTCTCCACCCGCTTTGCGTTCAAGATCCTCTCCCGCGTCTTCAACTTCGACCATGCGGAAGTGGCGGCCAACCCGGTGCACCTCTTCTATGTGCTGGAGCAGCAGATAGAGCGCGAGCAGTTTCCGCAGGAGCTGCACGATCGCTACCTTGAGTTCATCAAGGGCTATCTGACCCCGCGCTACGTGGAATTTATCGGCAAGGAGATCCAGACCGCCTACCTCGAGTCGTATTCAGAGTACGGACAGAACATCTTCGATCGCTACGTCACCTACGCCGACTTCTGGATCCAGGATCAGGAGTACCGTGACCCCGAAACCGGCCAGCTGTTTGATCGGGCATCGCTCAACAGCGAGCTGGAAAAGATTGAAAAACCGGCCGGGATCAGCAACCCGAAAGATTTTCGCAACGAGATCGTCAACTTCGTGCTGCGTGCACGGGCCAACAATGCAGGCCGTAACCCCAACTGGACCAGTTACGAGAAGCTGCGCACCGTGATCGAGAAGAAGATGTTCTCCAACACGGAAGAGCTGCTGCCGGTTATCTCCTTCAACAGCAAAACCTCGGCCGAGGAGCAGAAGAAGCACGATAACTTTGTCGAACGGATGATGGAGAAGGGCTACACCCGCAAACAGGTACGCCTGCTCTCCGAATGGTATCTCAGGGTACGCAAGTCATCCTGACCCTGCCGTGTTCAAGGGGGAGTTATGGCGCATTTTATCGACCGCAGGCTCAACGGCAAAAACAAAAGCGCTGTCAATCGGCAGCGCTTCATCCGCCGCTACAAGAAGCAGATCAAACAAGCGGTCTCGGATGCTGTCTCCAAGCGCAGCATTCAGGACGTAGACAAGGGCGAGAGCATCAGCATCCCGACCAAGGACATCGGTGAGCCCCATTTCCATCAAGGCCAAGGCGGCAAACGGGAGATGGTGCACCCGGGCAACGATCAGTTCGTCTCCGGTGACAAGATTGACAGACCCAAGGGAGGGGGCAGCGGTCAGGGCGGGGGCGAAGGACAGGCTTCTGATCAGGGAGAGGGAGCAGACGACTTCGTGTTCCAGATCTCCAAGGATGAATACTTGGACCTGCTGTTTGAGGATCTGGAGCTGCCACGGCTGCAGAAGACCCAGCTCAACCAGCTGATGGAGATGAAAACCTACCGAGCGGGCTACACCTCCAACGGAGTGCCTGCCAACATCAACGTGGTGCGCTCGCTGCAAAACTCGCTGGCGCGTCGCATGGCGCTGCAGGCGGGCAAGAAGCGCCAGGTGCGTGAGCTGGAGGAGCGGCTGGCCCTGCTGGCTCTCGATCCCAACGAACATTTTGCCGAGATGGCACAGCTCGAAAAAGAGATCAGGGAGCTGAAACGACGGATCGAGGCGGTGCCCTTCATCGACACCTTCGATCTCAAGTTCAATAACTTCGTCAAACGGCCTGTGCCCTCCAGTCAGGCGGTGATGTTCTGCCTGATGGATGTCTCCGGCTCCATGGATCAAGCCACCAAGGAGATGGCCAAGCGTTTCTACATCCTGCTCTATTTGTTCCTGAGCCGGACCTACAAGAACGTCGAGGTGGTTTACATTCGCCACCACACCCAGGCCAAGGAAGTGGACGAACACGAGTTCTTCTACTCCCAGGAGACCGGCGGCACCATAGTCTCCAGCGCCCTCAAGATGATGAACGACATCATCAACGAGCGTTACCCTGCCAACCAGTGGAACATCTATGCGGCGCAGGCGTCCGATGGGGACAACTGGGCGGATGACTCGCCTCAGTGCCGGGAGATACTGATGCGCGACATCATGCCGCGGGTGCGCTACTACTCCTACATCGAGATCACCACCCGCGCTCACCAGACCCTGTGGCACGAATACGAGTCGGTGGCCGACCACTACCCCCACTTCGCGATGGAGCACATTCGCAAGGTAGAGGACATCTATCCGGTGTTCCGGGAGTTGTTCAAGAAGCAAGCGGCTTGAGGGATCACATATGGTAGAAACCGCGAGAAAAATAGCGCCGCTGGACGATGGGCCTGACTGGAACTTCGATCTGCTGGAGACCTATCACCAGGAGATAGCCCGGGTTGCCAAGTTTTATCGGCTGGATACCTATCCCAACCAGATCGAGGTGATCACCGCCGAGCAGATGATGGATGCCTACTCCAGCGTGGGTATGCCCATCGGCTACCAGCACTGGTCATTCGGCAAGCGCTTTATCCATACCGAACGCAACTACAAGCGCGGCCAGATGGGCTTGGCCTATGAGATCGTTATCAACTCGGATCCCTGCATCGCCTACCTGATGGAAGAGAACACAATGCCGATGCAGGCTCTGGTGATGGCCCACGCCTGCTACGGTCACAACTCCTTTTTCAAGAACAACTACCTGTTCAAGGCCTGGACCGATGCCTCCTCCATCATCGACTACCTGCTGTTTGCCAAGAACTACATCACCGAATGCGAGGAGAAACACGGGATTGATGCCGTAGAGCGGCTGCTCGACTCCTGCCATGCCCTGATGAACTACGGGGTGGATCGCTACAAGCGGCCCCAGAAGATCTCCCTGGCGGAGGAGAAGCGGCGCCAGAAGGCGCGGGAAGATTACCTGCAGACCCAGGTCAACGAGCTGTGGCGCACCCTGCCCAAGCAGCATAAGGCAGCCGGTATCGAGGACAGGCGCTATCCGCCCGAGCCGCAGGAGAACATCCTCTACTTCATCGAGAAGAACGCCCCATTGCTGGAGCCTTGGCAGCGGGAGGTGGTGCGCATAGTGCGCAAGATCAGCCAGTACTTCTATCCGCAGAAACAGACCCAGGTGATGAACGAAGGCTGGGCAACCTTCTGGCACTACACCATCCTCAATCACCTGTATGACGAGGGGAAGATCAGCGATCGCTTCATGATAGAGGTGCTGCACAGCCACACCAACGTGGTGTACCAGCCCCCCTACAACAGCCGCTACTACTCGGGCATCAACCCCTATGCCCTCGGTTTTGCCATGTTCACCGACCTGCGCCGCATCTGCGAGCACCCCACAGAGGAGGACAGATACTGGTTCCCCGATTACGCCGGCACCAACTGGGTCGATACCCTGCACTTCGCCATGCAGAACTTCAAGGACGAGAGCTTCATCAGCCAGTTCCTCAGCCCCAAGGTGATGCGCGACATGAAGCTGTTTGCCATCGATGACGACGATCTGAAGAACTACCTCAAGGTCTCCGCCATCCACAACGAGGAGGGTTACCGGCTGGTGCGCAACACCCTGTCTGCCCAATACAACTTGAGCAATCTGGAGCCCAACATTCAGGTCTACAACGTGGCGGTGAAGGGGGATCGCTCCCTCACCCTGCGTTATGTCCCCCACAACCGGATCCCCCTCGGCGAGTCGCGCCATGAGGTGCTCAAGCATCTGCACCAGCTGTGGGGATTCGATGTGGTGCTGGAGCAAGATAACGGCGAGCTCACCGCGGACATCATAGGGCGTTGCCCGGATCGCAAGAGCCTGACCTGATGGGCAGGCGAGGAGCATAAAAAAACGCGCCATTTGGCGCGTTTTTTCTTGGAAGCAAAGGATCAGTTATCGCACAGGTTGCTCGGCATGTCCTGGCGAAGACGAGTCCACAGCTTGCCGGACTCTATGCCGTACTGACGTACCGTCATGAACACGGCCTCGTGATTCTTGGTCTCGGCCAAGCCCAGCAGCGTCTTGTAGTAGGCATCCGCCGTCTCGCGCGCCTGCTTGTCGGAGAAGTAATAACGCCCGACGCGGCTGTACAACCCTTTGAAGCCATTGAGGATCAAGGCATAGATAGGGTTGCCGGAAGCAAATGAAAGCTGATGGTGCAGGCGATAGTCGAACTCGGCGTACGCCTCCGGGGAATTATCAACCTCATCGGCGCCGCGCAAGATCTCGGCAGCTTGCTCCGGGTTGTTGCGAATGGCGCCACGGATGAAGATGGTGCAGATGTTGGTGCGCGCCGACAGCAGCTGAGCCACCAGATCCGGCACCTTGTCCTGATCGAGCCGTGCCAGGGTCTCCAGGATGTTGAGACCCGAGGTCTCCCAGAAGTTGTTGACCTTGGTCGGTTTGCCATGCTGGATGGTGAGCCAGCCATCGCGGGCAAGGCGCTGCAGCACTTCGCGCAAGGTAGTGCGAGTCACGCCAATCAGCTCGGACAGTTCGCGCTCCGCCGGCAGAATGGATCCTGGAGGAAAGCGATTGTTCCAGATGGACTCGATGATGTATTCCTCGGCAAACCCGGCAGGGCTTTGCGCTTTTATGACCATGTGGTGACTCTGTTGTAGTGCGTAAAAAGGCTCACGAATAATAGCAAAGCCGGTCATGCTGGCAAGCAGAAGGTCAGTCCTCTGCTCACATTAACCCGAACTTTTTGTTAAAAATATGTATACAACAACATGGCCGGAGCCAAGCAACACCAAATGATGGTGATATCGACGCCTCGCCGCTGGGCAAGCAGTGCGGCGTTATTTATAGTTAGCGCTCCCTTGATTAAAATCATGTGCAATCAATTTGATAAAGGTGAATATCCGGATGTTCGGGTCGAGTCGGGCTCGACTGCATAGACGCAGATACCAACAACAGAACAGAGAACCATCATTATGCCAATCAGCCTAGGGCGCGCTTTTGCAAAGAATTTTTTGGGTAATGCCCCTCGGTGGTACAAAATTGCCATCGTCATATTCCTGCTGATCAATCCGATCGTCTTCCACATTGATCCCTTCCTGGCTGGCTGGTTGCTGGTGGTTGAGTTCATCTTCACCCTGGCCATGGCGCTCAAGTGCTACCCGCTGCAACCCGGCGGCCTGCTGGCCATCGAAGCCGTGCTCATCGGCATGACCTCGGCGAACCAGATCAAGCATGAGCTGGTGGCCAACATCGAAGTGCTGCTGTTGCTGGTCTTCATGGTGGCCGGCATCTATTTCATGAAACAGCTGCTGCTCTACGTCTTCACCAAGATGCTGGTCCGCATCCATTCCAAGACCCTGCTCTCCCTCGCCTTCTGCCTGGTGTCGGCCTTCTTGTCCGCCTTCCTCGACGCCCTGACGGTGATCGCCGTGGTCATCAGCGTCGCCACCGGTTTCTACGCCATCTATCACAAGGTGGCCTCACGCGACGAGTTTGAGGGTCAGCATCAGGATGACGAGGACATTGACGAGCTGTCTCGCCAGCACCTGAACGAGTTCCGCGCCTTTTTGCGCAGCCTGATGATGCATGCCGCCATCGGCACTGCCCTGGGGGGGGTTTGCACCCTGGTCGGCGAGCCCCAGAACCTCATCATTGGTGAGCAGGCGGGCTGGCATTTCGGTGAATTTGCCATTCGCATGGCCCCGGTCACTATTCCCGTCTTCCTCTGCGGTCTGCTCACCTGCATCCTGGTGGAGAAGTGCCGCTGGTTCGGATATGGCACCAAGTTGCCCGAGCCCGTGCGTCACATCATGGAAGCCTACGAGCGCGACGAAGATGCCGAGCGCAGCCCGCAAGAGAAGGCCAAGCTGCTGGTCCAGGCGGCCATCGCCATCTGGCTCATCACAGGTCTGGCACTGCATCTGGCGGCGGTGGGCCTGATCGGCCTGACCGTCATAGTGCTCGCGACGTCCTTCACCGGCGTCACCGAGGAGCATGCCCTCGGCAAGGCCTTCCATGAGGCGCTGCCCTTCACCGCCCTGCTCACCGTCTTCTTCAGCGTGGTCGCGGTGATCATCGATCAACAGCTGTTCAAGCCGGTGATCCAGTGGGTGCTGGCCGCCAAACCCGAGGATCAGCTCGCCCTCTTCTATCTGGCCAACGGCTTGCTCTCCATGGTGAGCGACAACGTCTTCGTCGGCACCGTCTACATCAACGAGGTGAAGACCGCCCTGCTCAATGGCGCCATCAGCCGCGAGCATTTCGATCTGCTGGCGGTGGCCATCAACACCGGGACCAACCTGCCGTCGGTGGCCACCCCCAATGGCCAGGCGGCCTTCCTGTTCATGCTGACCTCGGCGCTGGCGCCGCTGCTGCGCCTCTCCTATGGCCGCATGGTGTGGATGGCCCTGCCCTACACCCTGGTGCTGGGGCTGGTGGGTTTCTTTGCGGTGGAGCAACTGCTCGCCCCTGCCACCGAATGGTTCTACCAGGCTGGCTGGCTGACGCAGGGTGGCGCCGTGCCGACCCTGGTACCGGCGGCACACTGATGATGCCAGGGGCCATTAGGCCCCTTTCTTTTTAAGTAGGGCTCTGCTCTAATTCAGCCACTATTTTTCTCTGTGAGATCAATCAGATGATCGAGTTTCTTCGCCGTATTGCCAGCCACCGTCTGGCCTGGGGCTTGCTGGCCGCGTCCGCCCTCTGCTTCGAGCTGTGCGCCCTCTTCTTCCAGCATGTGCTGGGTCTGCACCCTTGCGTGATGTGCATCTATGAGCGGATCGCCATCCTGGGGGTGTTCGCTGCCGGCCTGCTCGGCATGGTGGCACCAGAGAAGTGGTATCTCCGCTGGAGCGCCATGCTGCTGTGGGGCTACAGTGCTTTCTGGGGCCTGAAACTGGCACTCAAGCATGTGGATTACCAGGTGAACCCCTCCCCCTTCAACGTGTGCGAAGGCTTCGTCGATTTCCCAAGCTGGGCTCCCCTCGACAACTGGGTGCCCTGGCTCTTCTTCCCGGACGGCGATTGCAGCGAAATCAGCTGGCAGTTCCTGAGTTTCTCCATGCCGCAGTGGCTGGTGGCCATCTTCGCCGCCTACCTGCTGGTGTTTGCTGTGGTCGCCATCGGCAACCTGGTCAAGGGTCGCTGCTGCAACTGAAGCTGACGCCGCCATATATGACGCATATAAAAAGGGAGCTATTGGCTCCCTTTTCAATCAGCGGTGTCAGTTACCCAAGCCGATCCCGTTTCTCCATGCCCCTGTCATCTGGCTGGTGGCCATCTTCGCCGCCTACCTGCTGGTGTTTGCTGTGGTCGCCATCGGCAACCTGGTCAAGGGTCGTTGCAGCCACTGGCCATCACACCCGCGTGGAAACAACAAGGGGGAGCCATGATGGTTCCCACTTTCGCATTTTGTCTGGCCTTTCTAAGCCTTGGCGGTGTTCATCCTGGCCTTCACCATGCCGACGACCATGGGCAGCAGCGAGATGCCGATGATGCCGAAGATGAGCAGAGTGAAATTGTGACGCACCACCGGCAGGTTGCCGAAGAAGTGGCCCGCGTAGACAAACGACAACACCCACAGCAAGCCGCCAATCAGGTTGAACGCCAGGAAGCGCGGGTAGGTCATGGCTCCCATGCCGGCCACGAAGGGGGCAAAGGTGCGCACTATGGGCAGGAAACGGGTGATGATGATGGTCTTGCCCCCATGCTTGGCATAGAAGGCGTGGGTCTTGACCAGATAGTCGCGGCGGAAGATCTTCGAATCGGGATTGCGAAACAGCTGATCCCCGAAGAAGTGGCCTATGGTGTAGTTCACCACGTTGCCGAGCACGGCGGCGATGATCAGCACCCCCGCAAGGGTGTGCACGTCCAGCACGCTGCCCACTGTGAGGGCGCCTGCGGCAAACAGCAGGGAGTCGCCGGGCAGGAAGGGGGTCACCACCAGGCCGGTCTCACAGAAGATGATGAGGAACAGGATGGCATAAACCCAGATGCCATAGTGCTCGAACAGCTCTTTCAGGTGCACGTCAACGTGCAGAATAAAGTCGATTGCAAACAGGATCAGATCCATTTTCTCATACCCATGAAGTGAACGGCGTGGAGTCTACGCCAATGCCTTGCGCCCGACAATCTGCGGCATCGCCTCTCCCCTCATTCCAGGGTATCCAGCCCCTTCCTGACCGTTGCGGGCAGGCAGGACTCCCACCCCCAGAGCAGCAACAGCAGCAGGCTGACGTCGTCGAGCCAGCCAACGAAGGGCACCAGATCCGGGATGAGATCCACCGGACTGATGCCATAGACGAGGATGAGGATCACCAGCCCCTTGGCCCACCAGGGGGTGTCCGGGTGGCGAAAACCAGCATAGAGGCGGCGCAGGCGCCGCCAGATCAGCCAGCGCTTGCCGCTCATGACTCGATCAACTCGCCGCGCAGCCGCTGGATCTGATCCCGCATGGCGGCGGCCTGCTCGAACTCCAGATCCCGGGCATGCTGGAACATCTGCTCCTCCATCCGCTTGATCTCCTTGGCGATCTCGCTGGCGGAGCGGGCATGGTACTCCCCTTGCGGCTCGGCCGCCTTGCGACCGCCCCTACCCGGTTTGCCGGCGGTGCGGCTGCCCCCCATGTCCATCACATCCCCCACCGACTTGTTGAGGCCTGTTGGCGTGATGCCGTGCTCCAGGTTGTGGGCGTGCTGCAGGGCTCGGCGCCGCTCGGTCTCCTCGATGGCCACCTTCATGGAGTTGGTGATGGTGTCGCCGTAGAGAATGACCTTGCCGTTGAGGTTGCGGGCGGCGCGGCCTATGGTCTGGATGAGGGAGCGGGTGGAGCGCAGGAAGCCCTCCTTGTCCGCATCCAGTATGGCCACCAGCGACACCTCCGGCATGTCGAGCCCTTCCCGCAGCAGGTTGATGCCCACCAGCACGTCGAACTTGCCGAGGCGCAGATCGCGGATGATCTCCACCCGCTCCACGGTATCTATGTCCGAATGCAGGTAGCGCACCCGCACGTCGTGATCCGCCAGATATTCGGTCAAATCCTCCGCCATCCGCTTGGTGAGGGTGGTGACCAGCACCCGCTCCTCCACCGCCACCCGCAACCGGATCTCGGATAGCAAGTCGTCCACCTGGGTGGTGACGGGACGCACCTCGATGACAGGATCGAGCAGGCCGGTGGGGCGCACCACCTGCTGCACAACATCGCCGCCGGACTTCTCCAGCTCGTAGGGGCCAGGGGTCGCCGAGACGAACACAGTCTGGGGCATCAGGGCCTCGAACTCGTCAAACTTCAGCGGCCTGTTGTCGAGCGCCGAGGGAAGCCGGAAGCCGTACTCCACCAGGGTCTCCTTGCGGGATCTGTCCCCTTTGAACATGGCGCCTATCTGCGGCACTGTGACGTGGGACTCGTCGATGATGAGCAAACCATCCCCCGGCAGATAGTCGAACAGGGTGGGCGGCGGCTCGCCGGGGGCCCGGCCCGAGAGGTAGCGGCTGTAGTTCTCGATGCCGGAGCAGTACCCCAACTCCTGCATCATCTCGATGTCGAACTGGGTACGCTGGCTGATGCGCTGCTCTTCCACCAGCTTGTTCAGGGACAACAGCTGCTCGCGGCGTCCCTTGAGCTCTTCCTTGATGTGATCGATGGCGCCCAGTATGGTCTCCCGCGGCGTGGCGTAGTGGGTCTTGGGGTAGATGGTGTAGCGCACCACAGTCTGCTCGATGGCCCCGGTCAGGGGATCGAACTGGGAGAGGCGCTCCACCTCCTCGTCAAACAGCTCCACCCGCAGGGCCAGCTTGTCCGATTCGGCAGGGTAGATGTCGATCACCTCCCCCCGCACCCGGAAGGAACCGCGGCTAAACGCCACGTCGTTGCGGGTATATTGCAGCTCGGCGAGGCGGCGCAGTATGTCCCGCTGGTTGATCACATCCCCCACCTTGAGATGCAGCATCATGCTGAGGTAGGCCTGGGGGTCCCCCAGACCATAGATGGCCGATACCGAGGCGACGATCACCACGTCACGCCGCTCCAACAGCGCCTTGGTGGCCGACAATCGCATCTGCTCGATGTGATCGTTGATGGAGGCATCCTTCTCTATGAAGGTGTCCGTGGTCGGCACATAGGCTTCCGGCTGGTAATAGTCGTAATAAGAGACGAAGTACTCCACCGAGTTCTCGGGGAAGAACTCCTTCATCTCCCCATAGAGCTGGGCGGCCAGGGTCTTGTTGGGAGCCAGTATCATGGTCGGGCGGTTCAGGGTGGCGATGACGTTGGCCATGGTGAAGGTCTTGCCCGACCCTGTCACCCCGAGCAGGGTCTGATGAGCGAGGCCGGACTCTATGCCATCGAGCAGGCGGGCGATGGCCGCAGGCTGATCCCCCGCGGGTTGAAACTGGCTGGCCAGCTTGAAAGGCTTATTCATGACGACTCCCGACAAAAAACGGCAAGAGAGCAGTGTACCCCGAGTTGACGGACCTGGGTATCCGCTCTCGGCCCCTGACGGCTATTGACCCCGAAATGCGACCTCTGTATGATGCTCCTCCTTGCCTGATGTTCCCCCGTAGTTCAGTCGGTAGAACGGCGGACTGTTAATCCGTATGTCACTGGTTCAAGTCCAGTCGGGGGAGCCAATTCCTCACCATCTCGGTGCAAGTTATCCACTTTAGTGCTTTCCTCTGCCAATTTTAATGCACAAGCCGTCCCTCGCGGCGCACTCCCCATTTGATCCCCGGTTCCTGGCCAGCAGCGTTTTGTTCTGCTGCGTATAACTATTTGATTTTTATAGAAACATTTTTTTGCCGGTATTTTTTGAACAGCGCTTGCACCCCAGTATTGGCGCGGCTTGCAGGCTGATCACCAAGTTTCATGAACAGGGTTATCCACAGTTTCTGTGGGTAAGTGTGCCAAACCCAATGCAGGCCTAGGTTGGCAGCGATTGTCTCCGCTTTGGCGAGGCGACACATCTCGCCCCCCATTTTCTCCTGTTTTTGCCCTCCCCCCTAAATGGGTCGGACGGGGGCGAGACATCCTCTTTCTCCCGCTTTTTTTTCGCCATGCCCCGTGCCATGGGTCAGCCTCCCCCTGACGGCAAAAAGGGTTCCTTTGCATCCCTCGACCACCTCCAGTCAAAAATGCTGAAAACCATGCTCAATCGTCCCCTGCGCAGCAGGTAATAAATTGTCCACAGGGCTGTCACGCCTTCCCCCGCCGACAGCAGAAATCACTCATTGACAGCGAGAACGGCAGCGGAAAATAGAGGTATTTTCCCCAAGTTACCCGCGCATCCCTCCCCTCCCCGGGGAGACCAGCACTTAACTGGCTGTTAATCCGCTTTCGCGCTTCTTTCTTGATGAGGGATACGGCACAATATCGGCCCCACTTTTTTCCTCGGTTTTTCCGGGCATGACCATAGATTTCGTGACACTGCTACATCAAAGCGACTCCCTGCTGCTGTTCGTGGTGCTGGCCTTCGGCCTGCTGCTGGGCAAGGTGCGCATCGGCAACTTCCAGATTGGCAACACCATAGGGGTGCTGTTCACCGCCCTGTTGTTTGGCCAGATGGGGTTCCAGTTCTCCACCTCGACCGAGAACGTCGGCTTCATGCTGTTCATTTTCTGTGTGGGGATCGAGGCTGGCCCTCACTTCTTCAGCGTCTTCCTGCGCGACGGCATCCACTACATCACCCTGACCCTGGTGATCCTGCTGACCGCCTTGCTGCTGACGGTGGGACTGGCCAAGTTCTTCAACCTGGGGCCCGGCATGGCGGCGGGGATACTGGCGGGGTCGCTCACCTCGACCCCGGCGCTGGTGGGGGCCCAGGATGCCCTGCGCAGCGGCCTGCTCAACCTGCCCCACGGCACCGACATGCAACCCGTGCTCGACAACATGGGGATAGGCTATGCCCTGACCTACCTGGTGGGCCTGGTGGGGCTGATGCTGGTGGTGCGCTACCTCCCCTCCCTGGCACGACTCGACCTCAATACCGAGGCGCAGAAGATAGCCCGCGAGCGGGGACTCTCCGACAGCGAGAGCCGCAAGACCTATCTGCCCATCATTCGCGCCTACAGGGTCGGCCCCGAGCTCGCCGCCTGGATAGGTGGCCGCACCCTGCGCGAAACCGGCATCTATCCCCACACCGGCTGCTATGTGGAGCGGATCCGCCGCAACGGCATTCTGGCAAGCCCCGATGGTGACGCCGTCATTCAGGAAGGGGACGAGATCGCCCTGGTGGGCTACCCCGAGAGCCACGAGAAGCTCGACGTCAACTACCGCAACGGCAAGGAGGTGTTTGATCGCAACCTGCTTGACCTGCAGATAGTCACCGAAGAGATAGTGGTGAAGAACGATGCGGTGGTGGGCCGCCATCTGGTGGAGCTCAACCTCACCGAGAAGGGCTGCTTCCTCAACCGGGTGGTGCGCTCCCAGATCGAGATGCCGTTCGATCGCAACATCATGCTGCAAAAGGGCGACGTGCTGCAGATCAGCGGCGAGAAGCAGCGGGTAAAACTGCTGGCCAACAAGATAGGCTTCATCAGCATCCACAGCCAGACCACGGATCTGGTGGCCTTCACCACTTTCTTCGTGCTGGGTCTGCTCATCGGCTCCGTCTCCCTGGTGTTCGGCCAGATAGAGTTCGGCCTCGGCAACGCCGTCGGCCTCCTGCTGGCGGGCATCCTGATGGGTTACCTGAGGGCCAACCACCCGACGGTCGGCTATGTGCCGCCGGGCGCGCTGCGCCTGGCCAAGGATCTCGGTCTCGCGGTCTTTATGGTGAGCACAGGATTGAAAGCGGGGGGCGGCATCCTGGATCACCTCAGCGAGGTGGGGGTGGTGGTGCTCTTCTCCGGCATGCTGGTGACCACCTTGCCGGTGCTGGTGGGCTACCTGTTCGGGGTCTGGGTGCTGAAGATGAACCCGGCCCTGCTGCTCGGGGCCATCACCGGGGCCCGTACCTGCGCCCCGGCCATGGATGTGGTCAACGAGGCCGCCAACAGCTCGATTCCGGCGCTCGGCTACGCCGGCACCTATGCGGTGGCCAACGTGATGCTGACCCTGGCGGGCTCCTTCATCATCGGCTTCTGGTTCTAGCCCGGGTCGCCTTGACAGGATGTAAAGCGCAAAGAGGGAGCCCATGGGCTCCCTCTTTTGTTATCGGGGCTGAGGACTTTTCAATGGCCAATGGGAGCTCGGCGCTGGATAGCAAGAATCGTGCTATCAGATAGCGTCGATGAAACTCAAAGAGCTAAAGCCCCCCCTGCGCGGCACTTACACTCAGTAAAACGAGTGAGGTGATCTTTATGAAACGCTTATGGATTTTCCTTTTTTGGGTACTGGGCTCCCTGCCACTGGCCTGGAGTGCCGAAGCGGACAAGGCGGCAACCGAAGCAGAGGAGCGCAGCGCCCTCAGCTTCGCCAGCGAGGAGCTCGCCAAGCCCATGTTGGGGGATCTCGACGCCATGATGGAGCGGCGCACCATCAGGGTGCTGACCACCTACAACAAGACCGGCTACTTCATCCACAAGGGGGTGCAACGGGGGGTCACCTACGACGCCTTCATGCAGGTTGAAAAACGGCTCAACGAGCAACTGCGCAAGGACAAGGCCATCAAGCGCCACCTCAAGCTGAACTTCGTCTTCATCCCGGTCGCCCGGGAAAACCTGCTGAAGGCCCTCATCGACGGCAAGGGGGACATCGCCGCCGCCAACCTCACCATCACGGACAAGCGCAAACAGCAGGGCGTGGAGTTCAGCGCCCCCCTCATCGAGAACGTGCGCGAGCTGCTCATCTCGGGGCCGGACTCCCCCAAGGTGGAGAGCGCCGCCGATCTGGGGGGCAAGAGCATCTATGTCAGGCCCTCCTCCAGCTACTTCGAGAGCCTCATGGCCTACAACCAGGCGCGCAAGGAGGCGGGGGAGCCTCTCATCGACATCCAGCCCGCCTCCGAGGTGCTGGAGGATGAAGATCTGGTGGAGATGGTCAATGCGGGCCTGCTCCCCTCCATCGTCATGGATGAGCACAAGGCCCGCTTCTGGCAGAAGATCTTCCCGGCTATCCAGATCCACGAAGAGCCGGTGTTCCGCGACGGCGGCATCATCGCCTGGGCGGTACGCAAGGAGAGCCCCCAACTGCTCACCATGCTCAACGAGCAGATCAAGGCGCTGCGGGGCAAGGCCACCGGCGAGGCCATCCTGGCCCGCTACCTCAAGCAGAACAAATTCATCAAGAGCGCGGCCGCCGAGGCAGAGCGCAAGAAATTCCTGCAGGTGGTGGAGCTGTTTCGTGAATACGGCGGCAAATACGACGTGGACTGGCTGTTGATCGCGGCCCAAGGCTATCAGGAGTCGGCCCTCAACCAGAAGGCGCGCAGCCACGTCGGCGCCATCGGCATCATGCAGATCATGCCCGCTACCGGGAAGGGGCTCAAGGTGGGGGACATCCGCCAGCTCGAGCCCAACATCCACGGCGGCGTCAAATACATGCGCTGGATGATAGATCACTACTACGCCGACGAGCCCATGACGGCCCTCGACAAGGCGCTGTTCTCGTTTGCCTCCTACAACGCCGGTCCCGCCCGGGTGGCGCGGCTGCGGGCCGAGGCCAAGAAGCGGGGGCTGGATCCCAATATCTGGTTCCACAACGTCGAGTACGTGGCGGCGGAGAAAATAGGCCCGGAGACAGTGACCTATGTGGGCAACATCTACAAGTACTACATCGCCTACAAGCTGGTGATGGAGCAGTTGCAGCTCAAGGAGCAGGCCACAGAGACTCTCAAGCAGCAGGAGAAGATGGTCGAGAAAGTCTCGGCGGCAGAGAAATCATAGGCAGCTCAAACCAAGGCCAGTTGCAGGCGGGGCTCCCTCTTCAGCAGAGGCGAGCCCCGCCTCTTTTAGGCGAAAAGACCCCTTCCCCCCATGACCAGAATGAACAGAATGGGCACAACAGCCTTAATAGCCATTACGGCCAGATTGTTTTCCAATCAGATACGATTAATTAACCTCCTCGCAACAATCAAAAGGAGAACACCATGTTGCAAGGAACCTTCAAGCGCACCCTGCTCTGCTGCCTGCTGGGCGCCAGCCTCGGCGTCCAGGCCAAGATAGACGAAGTCCACTTCCTGATCCCGGGCGGCGCTGGCGGCGGCTGGGACAACACGGCCCGTGGCACCGGCGAGGCCCTCACCAAGTCCGGCCTCATCACCACAGCCTCCTACCAGAACATCTCGGCCGGCGGCGGCGCCAAGGCCATCGCCCACCTTATCGAGACCTCGGCCCAGTCCGACAAGACGCTGCTGGTCAACTCCACCCCCATCATCGTCAAGTCCCTCTCCAAGGAGCTGCCACAATCCTTCCGGGATCTCACCCCGGTCGCCGCCATCATCGCCGACTATCAGGCACTGGCGGTGCCCCTGGACTCCCCCTATCAGAACTGGGCCCAGTTGCTGGCCGCCTATGAAGCCAATCCCGCCAAGGTGAAGATTGCCGGCGGCTCCGCCCGCGGCAGCCTGGATCACCTGGTGGCCGCCATGACCTTCAAGAATGCGGGGGCCGATGCCGGCAAGCTGCGCTACGTGGCCTATGACGCCGGTGGCAGCGCCATGGCGGCTGTGCTGGCGGGGGAAACCCAGGTGCTCTCCACCGGCTTTGGCGAGGCGATGGAGGCGGTCAAGTCCGGCCAGATGCGGATCCTCGGCGTCACCGCCCCGGAGCGGATGCCGGACGCCAGCCAGGTGCCCACCTTCTCCGAGCAGGGCAACCCCACCGTCTTTGCCAACTGGCGTGGCTACTTCGCCTCCCCCGACGTCAGCCCCGAGCAGTCCGCCGAGTTCGCCGCCCTGCTCAAGCAGATGTACGACAAGCCGGAGTGGGAAGTGGTGCGCGCACGCAACAGCTGGATCAACCAGTATCAGGCCGGTCGCGAGTTTACTGCCTTCCTCAACAGTCAGGAGCAGCAAATTGGCGGCCTGATGCGCGAGCTCGGCTTCATCAAGTAACCCTCAGCCCGTGGCGGGCCAGGCCCGCCCATCGGAGTCATCATGCGACTGACCAAGGAAAGGTTCGGGGGGCTGCTGTTTTTGCTGCTCTCCCTCGCCTACGGCTATCACGCCACCCAGATCCCCGGTTACCCGGGGGACGAATATGAACCCTTTACCGCCAGCACCCTGCCCTATGCCCTGGCGGGTGTCGGGGTCCTGCTCTCCCTGATCCTGATCTGCTCGCCAGGAGGAGAGCGACTGGGCAAGGAGTCCGGCAACTGGCGACTGGTGTTCGCCCTGCTGGGGCTGATGCTGGTCTATGGCCTGGCCCTCGGCTGGCTCGGCTTCCTTATCGCCACCATCTTGTTCCTCATCGGCGGCATACTGCTGATGGGCGAGCGCAGCCTCGCCTTCGCCTGCAAGGTGAGCATACCTTTCACCCTCATCTTCTGGGCCCTGCTGACCAAGGGGCTCAATGTCTATCTCGAGCCGGGTCGGCTGTTCACCCAGTTGCTGGGATAAGGAGAACCCATGTTAGACGGAATCCTGCAAGGACTCGGCACCGCCATGATGCCCATCAACCTCTTCATGGTGGTGGTCGGCTGCTTCGTCGGCACCTTCATCGGCATGCTGCCCGGTCTGGGCCCGGTCACCGCCATCGCCCTGATGATCCCCATCACCTACGGGCTGGATCCGGCCTCCGGCATCATCTTGATGGCCGGGGTCTATTACGGCTCCATGTTCGGCGGCTCCACCGCCTCCATCCTGATCAACACCCCGGGCTGCTCCGCCAGCATGATCACCGCCATCGACGGCTATCCGCTGGCCTGCAAGGGGCAGGCGGGCAAGGCGCTGGCCATCGCCGCCTACGCCTCCTTCGTCGGCGGCACCCTGTCTGCCATCTTCCTGATGGTGGCGGCGCCCCTGCTCGCCAAGGTCTCCCTCTCCTTCCAGTCGGCGGACTACTTCGCCCTCATGGTGCTCGGGCTCTCCGCGGTGGCGGCCTTCGCCGGCAAGGGCCAGGTGCTCAAGGCGCTGATCATGGCGCTGTTTGGCATCATGATCTCCACCGTCGGTATCGACCGCAGCGTCGGGGTGGACAGATTCACCTTCGGCCTGCCGGACTTGCGCGATGGCTTCTCCTTCCTGCTGCTGGCCATGGCCACCTTCGCCCTGGCGGAGATCCTGATGACGGTGCTGCGCCCGGGCAAGGACACCAGCCAGGAGGAGGCGAGCAAGATGCAGCAGCTCGGCTCCCTCAAGCTGAGCCGGGACGAAGTGAAGGAGATAGCGCCCCCCATAGCCCGCTCCTCTGTGCTGGGGTTCCTCATCGGCGTACTGCCGGGGGCCGGTGCCACCATCGCCTCCTTCATGGCCTATGGGGCCGAGCGCAACTTCGCCCGCAAAGCGAAGCGGGACGAGTTTGGCAAGGGCAGCCTGACCGGCATAGCCGCGCCTGAAGCGGCCAACAACGCCGCCTCCAGCGGGGCCTTCGTGCCGCTGCTGACCCTGGGGATCCCGGGTTCCGGCACCACGGCCCTGATGCTGGGGGCCCTCATCGCCTACGGCATCCAGCCTGGCCCGCGCCTCTTCATGGAGCACCCGGACGTCTTCTGGTCGGTGATCATCTCCATGTATCTGGGCAACGTGGTGCTGCTGATCCTCAACCTGCCGCTCATTCCCTACCTGGCCAAGATACTGCAAGTGCCGCGCCCCGTGCTCATCCCCATGGTGCTGCTGTTCTCGCTGATCGGGGTCTATCTGGTCTCCTTCAACACCATGGACATCTATGTGATGGTGCTGGTGGCCCTGGTGGCCATAGGGCTGCGCCTGCTGGACTTCCCCATGGCCCCCATGCTGCTCGGCTTCATCCTGGGGGGCATGCTGGAGGACAACCTGCGCCGGGCCCTGGTGATCAACGACGGCTCCCTGAGTTTCCTGTGGGAGCGCCCCATCACCCTGGGCTTCACCCTGGTCACCCTGGTGATGCTGTTGCTGCCGCTCTGGCAGTGGTGGCAGGCTCGTCGCACGCCGGTGGCGACCCTGCAATCCGACCCGACCTGATCCCAGCCATCACAAAAAGAGCGCCAACAGGCGCTCTTTTTTTTGGGATTTGAACCTGCCACTCAACGCTGGCGGTAGCGCCGCTCCGGCCGCCCGACGGTGCCGTATTCGAGCTCGGGACTCGCGAGCTGCTGACCCACCAGAAACTCCAGGTAGCGGCGCGCCGTGGTGCGGCTCACCCCGACCCTATTGCCTATCTCCTCGGCACTGGCCCCCTGCTGATTGAGGGCCGCCAGCACCCGTTGCAGGGTGAGGGCGTCTATCCCCTTGGGCAGGCCGCCCGCCGCCACCTGTTGCAGCGGGGTGCCAAAGAGCGCATCCACCGCCTGCTGATCGATGTCCGCCAAGGCCGCCAGCGCGGCGCGGCTCTCGGCATAGTTACCCAGGGTATCGCGCAGTCGCTCGAACACCACGGGTTTCAAGATGAAATCCACCACCCCGAGGCGCATCGCCTCCTGCAGTGCCGCGGCCTCACGGGCGGCGGTGAGCAGGATGACGTCGAGGTGGGCCCCGCTCTGGCGCAGCTCCCGCAACAGGGAGAAGCCCTCCCCGTCCGGCAGCCACACGTCCAGCAGCACCAGATCCGGCTTGAGTATGGTTATCTGCTCTCTGGCATCGAACAGGGTGAGCGCCACCCCCAGCACCTCGAACCCCGCCAGCCGCTGCACGAAGCGACGGTGGATCTCGGCAATGGCCGGATCATCCTCGACGATCAGGATCTTGATCACTCACACCTCCTTGGGAATGTAACAGACGACGCAACTTCCCTGCGCCGTGGCTTCTATGGTGATGGTCCCCTGCAGGGCATCCAGGGTCTTGCGCACCAGGGCCAGCCCAATGCCGTGGCCGTGCTCCGCCTTGCTGCTGACCCCGCGCTCGAACAGGGTGTCCGCCAAAGCGGGATCCACCCCACCAGCTCCGTCCTCCACCTCCAGGATGAGATCCTGGCCGAGATCGCTCAACGAGACCCGGATCGGCTGGTAGGGGGCGCCGTGGCGGCGGGTCGCCTCGAAGGCGTTGTCGATGAGGTTGCCAAGCAGGGTCACCAGCTGGGAGCCGCTGACCCGGGCGGGAATGTCGTGCAGGCGGGAATCCGGGTCCACTTCCAGCACCAGTCC
This sequence comes from Aeromonas sp. R4-3, assembly GCF_040908275.1. Lineage (NCBI taxonomy): Bacteria > Pseudomonadati > Pseudomonadota > Gammaproteobacteria > Aeromonadales > Aeromonadaceae > Aeromonas > Aeromonas sp. R4-3. The sequence continues at coordinate 58,919 of NZ_JBFODK010000019.1, read as the reverse complement.
CAGCTCGTGGGCCCTGTGGTACTTGCCAAGCAGCAGGCCCGCCACCTTGGGCTTGGCGATGGCCCCCATCAAAAAGCTCAGCAGGGTCTGCTCGGTGGCCGCCTCCCGGCCGATGAAGGCGAGCGCCTCCCGGGTGGCCCCCAGCTCGATGAGACCGGCTATGGTGCCGAGCTGGTTGTTGTGTTCGTGGGTCTGCACCCGCAGCAGATCGCTGTAGGCCTGCACCTGGGAGAGCTGGGCACTGAGCTCGGCCAGCTCGTCCTTGCGCCGAAAGCTCGAGACGGCGCCGATCAGCCGGCCCTCCTGCACCAGGGGCAGCCGGTTGACGATGAGGGACTGACCGTTGAGCACTATCTCCTCGTCATACTGGGGCCGGGGATCCTGAATGAGGGAGAGCATGCGGCTGCCGGGCAGCAAGCGGGTGACGGGCTGGCCTATGGCGGCCTGCGCGGCCTGCTCATCGAGGCGCAGCAGCCGGATGCCGTTGGGGTTGAGGGAGGTGAGCCTGCCTTGCTCGTCTATAGTGAGTATCCCCTCGCGCACTGTGCGCAGGGTGCAGTCGAGCTCCGCATAGAGGCGCCCTATCTGCTCAGGCTCAAACCCCAGCAGGGCCCGCTTGTAGCGCTTGGCCAGCCAGGCCGCGGCGGCGCTGTTGAGCAGCACTATGAGCAGTGTCATGGCGAGGCCGAAACGCAGGAAGCCCTGCAGGTCCGCCTCTATGTCCCGCACCAGATAACCGACCGAGACCACGCCTATGACCCTGCCCATCTCATCCCGGATGGGCCCCTTGCCGCGCACCGAGACCCCGAGGGAGCCTTGGGCGCGGGAGATGTAGAACTCCCCCTGCAGGGCGCGGGCAGGATCGTCCCCCATCATGGGTTTGCCTATCCGGTCCGCATTGGGGTGCACCAGGCGGCGCGCCTCCTCATCGCCGATGACGATGTAGCTGGCGCCGACCTCGGCCCGCATCCGCTCCACCAGCACGTTGAGCCGCGCGCTATCGGCCCGCTTCACCCCGGCGATGACGCCGGGCTCACGGGCCACCAGCCGCGCCACGTCCAGGGCCTGATCCCCCACCTCCCGGTAGCGCTGCTCGGCGACGTAGTAGTAGCTGGCCCCGCTCAGCAGCACCAGTTGCAGCAGGCTGACCAGGCAGAGCATGAGCAGGATGCGTCCTTGCAACCCGAGCCTCATGCCTCCCTGTCACCTCGCAACAGGTCGAGCAGCAGGCTGCCATCCCGCAGGGCCTTGTGCACCTGCACCGAGGTGGGCTTGGTGGGATCTTCGTAAAAATGGGTGGACTCGATCTGCAGGCGCACCAGGTATTCCGCCGGCAGCTGGCTCGCCAGGGACTGGTGCAGCATGGGGAACAGCAGCCGATCGGCCCGGGTGATCTCCCCCCCCAGCAGCAGCTTGCCCGGGTTGAGCAGGCAGATGAGGTTGGCAAGCACCCGGGAGAGCCGGCCCGCCGCCTGGTGCAGTATGTCCTGGCACAGGCTGTTGCCCGCCAGCGCCAGCTCGCACAGCTCTCGGATGTTGACGCTCGCCGGCAGATCGTGCTCCTGCATCCGCTCACGCAGGTCCCGATATTGCGCCTCCAGGGCCTGGTTGGTGACCAAGGTGCAGGCGCAGCCGAAGCCGCCGCAGTAGCAGCGCTGGCCATAGGGTTCGAGCTGCAGGTGGCTGAGATCCCCGAGCAGGGCCGACTCGCTCTCGATGAGCTGGCCGTTGACCACCATGCCCACCCCTATGTCGTTGTGGACGAACACCAGCACCGCATCGGCGCAGTTCCTGGCGGCGCCCCACTCCCGCTCGGCCTGGATCCAGGTGCGCACGTCACCGCTCACCAGCACAGGCACCTCGAAGGCCTCTTGCAGGGTCGGACCAAGGGGCCAGTTGCGCAGATCGTAGAAGGGGAAGTGTTTCACCATGCCGGAGTGGCGCTCCACCTGCCCGGGCAGGCAGAGGGCGATGCAGGCCAGCCGCAGGGCCTTCTTCGGCAAGAAGCCCTCGATGGCCCGCACCAGGCTGGCCAGCAGGTCTTCGCGTTCCGACTCGCTGAACAGGTGGCGATGGCGGGCCAGGGAGTGACCGGCGAGATCGAACAGGGCCATGTCCACGTAGCCGCGGCCAAGACGCATGGAGAGAAACTGGAAGCGGCGCTCGTTGATGCGCAGCAGGGTCTGACGACGGCCACGGCCCACCGAGCTCTCGCCGCAGGTGACCACCAGACCGCCATCGAGCAGTTCGCGGGTGATCTTGGTGATGCTGGCCGGTGAGAGGCCGGTCAAACGGGACAGATCGGTACGGGACAGTTCCTTGTGCTCTTCCAGGCTGGCGTAGACCAGGCCGTAGTTGAGCTGACGGATCAAATCGATACTGCCTTTCACGATCTCATTCATAGGGTAGGGGCTAACGAAAGGAACGAATGGCGCGATTTTCCCACATTCTGCGCCGATCCCCAAATTTGCCGTCTGGAAATGACGTCCAGACGGCAAAAATGTGACTAGTAACGGAAGCGGGAGACGAGTTGACGCAATTTGTCACCCGTACCGGCCAGGGCGCGGGTGGTGGTGTTGGACTCCCCGGCGGCCTCGGTCAGCTCGCTGACGATCTGCTGTATGGCCACCAGGTTCTTGTTGATCTCCTCGGAGACCGCATGCTGCTCCTCGGCGGCGGTCGCTATCTGGATGTTCATGTCGTTGATGGTACTGACCGCCGTCACCATGCTGTCGAGGGAGCTGGCAATGTGGCTCGCCTCCTGCACCGTCTCCTGGCTGCGCGCCTCGCTCGCCTGCATTACCTCCACCGCCTGGCGCACGCCCCCCTGCAGCCGTTGCAGCATCTCGTTGATCTCCTTGGTGCTCTGCTGGGTGCGACCGGCGAGCGATCGCACCTCGTCCGCCACCACCGCAAAGCCGCGCCCCTGCTCACCGGCCCGGGCCGCCTCGATGGCCGCATTCAGGGCCAGCAGGTTGGTCTGGTCGGCGATGCCGCGGATCACCTCCACCACGGATCCTATCTTGCCGGTCTCCTGGGCCAGCTGCTCGATGACCCCGGAGGCGGTGTGCACCTCCTCCACCAGGCGGTTGATGCTGCCGATGGCGCTGCCCACCACCTCACGGGCCGCATCGGATTCCCGCGCCGCGTCGCTGGTGGCCGTGGCCGCGTTGGAGGCGCTGGCCGCCACTTCCTGGGCGGTGGAGCTCATCTCGGTCACCGCGGTAACCACCTGATCCGTCTCACGGCCATGGCCGTGCATCTGCCGGTCGGCGTGCTCGCTCAAGCTGTGCAGCCTGTCCACGGCCCCCAGCAGCTGATGGCTGGTCTCCCCGACCTGGCTCACCACCGACTGGATCCGCTCCACGAAGCGGTTGAAGGCGCTGGCCAGCTGGCCCACCTCGTCCTCGCTCTGCACCTTGAGGCGCCGGGTCAGATCCCCCTCACCATCGGCGATGTCATTGAGGGCCGCCACCGCATCCGCCAGCGGCCGGGTGACCCGGTTGCCAAGCACCACTGTCACCGCCAGGGTCACCCCCAGGATCACCAGAATGAGCAGCACGCTGCTCTGCAGGGAGCCGTGCATGTTCTCCTCGCGCTCGCTGCGCAGGGCCGCCAGCTCGGTATCGATATCATCTATGTAGAAGCCGGTCCCCACCACCCACTGATACTTGTCGAGCACCAGGTTGAAGGAGAGCTTGGGCGCATCCCGCCCTATGGAAGGCTTGTTGGTCCAGTACTCCGAGTAGCCATCCCCCTCACGGGCCGCCTTGACGATCTCCTGAATGAGGAAGGTGCCCTTGGTATCCTTGTCCTGCCAGCGGTTCTTGCCCTCCACCTCGGGGCGGGTGGGCAGCAGCAGAGTATTGCCCTGGAAGTCGTAGACGAAGAAGTAACCGTCACTGCCATAACGCAAGGGGCGCAGGATCTCCTTCACCCGGGCACGGGCCTCTGGGCTGTCCGGCTCGGCATAGACCTTGTCGATGGCCGTCTTGGCAAGCATCAGGTAGCTGCTGAGCAGGGCCTTGCGCTCCTTGACCGCCTTGTCCCTCGCTACCACCAGCTCGGACTCCAGGTCGCTCCTGGCCACCAGGTAGTTGCTGAGGTTGACCACCAGGGCCATCAGCAGCACGGGGATGGCCCCCAGTAACAGGATCTTCTGCTTAAGTGTCATGGTGTAATCCTTTCTGCTGTTTATTCTTGATGTTCAGTTCCTACTGCATCGGCATGGGATGCTGGCCGAGGGGGGGCCGCTTTCGCTACAATCCCGCCATCTTCTATATCGACCCGATGAACCGACCCATGAGCCAATGTCCTTGCGGATCCTCTCTTTCTCTCCCCCAATGCTGCGGCGCGCTTCACGCAGGCCAAGCCGCCACCACCACAGAGCAGCTGATGCGCTCGCGCTACAGCGCCTTCGTGCTGGGGCTCGGCGACTATCTGGTCCACAGCTGGCACCCGGACTATCTGGGCTCTCTGACCGTGGAGGAGCTCTCCCAGACCGACACCCGTTGGGATGGGCTGGAGATCCTGGCCGCCCAGGGCGGCCCCGCCGATGAGACCGGCATGGTGGAGTTCAAGGCCTGGTTTTTGGAGGGCGAAGAACGTCACTGCCTGCATGAACGCTCCCGCTTCGTGCGTTACCAGGGGCGCTGGGTCTACACCGACGGCGAGCAGGATCCCGCCCCCCTGCGGGTCGGTCGCAACGACCCCTGCCCCTGTGGCAGCGGCAAGAAGTTCAAGAAGTGCTACGGCTGAGGAGCTAGCCCGCGCTGCTGCGGGGTGGCCATCGCCTCCCCGCCGTCCATCAGGGGCGAGCCGCCATCTGCCCCTTCCTCTCTCTGCTCGGTTCTTTGCTCTCGACTCTCTGCTCTATCCCGTATTCCCCTTCCCGCTTTTCTCTTTTTTGAGGTGCCGGCCCTGGCCCCGCCCTGATCGGGATGTGACTATGGTCACAGTTCGCTCATCAACCTCACCATTAGTGAGCGTTTGCGAACATTAATTTGGCCCATATCAAACATTTTCAGCCAGACAGGCGCCACACTGGCCCCATCTGGACGAGATGAGACGGGCAAGAATGAAAAGAATAACCACAGAAGTCGTCATCATAGGCGGCGGCGCCACCGGGGCCGGCATCATGCGCGATTGCGCGCTGCGCGGTATCGACTGCATCCTGCTGGAGCGGGATGACATAGCCGCAGGCACCACGGGGCGCAACCACGGCCTGCTCCATTCGGGGGCCCGCTACGCGGTGACGGATCCGGAGTCCGCCCGCGAGTGCATTCAGGAGAACCGCATCCTCAAGCGGATCGCCAGCCACTGCGTGGAGGCGACCGGCGGCCTCTTCCTCACCCTGCCGGAAGATGACATCCATTTCCAAAGTACCTTCATGGATGCCTGTGCCCTGGCCGGTATCGACACCCGCCAGCTGGATCCCCGCGAGGCGCTGCGGCTCGAACCCAACGCCAACCCGGCGATGATAGGCGCCATTCATGTGCCGGATGGCACCGTCGATCCCTTCCGCCTGGCCGCCGCAAACGTCTTGGATGCCAAGGAACATGGCGCCCGCATCTTCACCCACAGCAAGGTGCTGGGGCTGCTGCGCACTCAGGACAGGGTCCATGGGGTCAAGGCCATCAACACCCGCACCGGCGAAGCGTTCGAGGTGGAGTGCCAGGAGGTGATCAACGCCGCCGGCATCTGGGGCCAGCAAATCTGCGAATACGCCGATCTCGGCATCCGCATGTTCCCGGCCAAGGGCTCCCTGCTCATCATGGATTACCGCATCAACCAGTTGGTGCTCAACCGCGCCCGCAAACCGGCGGATGCGGACATTCTGGTACCGGGCGATACCATCTCCCTCATCGGCACCACCTCGAGCCGCATCGATTACAACAAGATTGATCAGCTCACCGTCGAACCCGAAGAGGTAGAAGTGTTACTGCGCGAGGGGATCAAGCTCGCCCCCATAATGGCGCGCACCCGTCTGTTGCGCGCCTACGCCGGGGTACGTCCCCTGGTGGCGGTGGACGGCGACGAGAGCGGCCGCAACATCAGCCGCGGCATAGTGCTGCTGGATCACAGCGATCGCGACGGTCTCAAGGGCTTCAACACCATCACCGGCGGCAAGCTGATGACCTACCGCCTGATGGCGGAGTGGGCCACCGATCTCGTCGCCAACAAGCTCGGCAACTCCCGGCCCTGCCGCACCGCCGAACTCAATCTGCCCGGCTCGCGGGATCCAGAGAAGGTCTCGGCCCCCGGTCTCTCTGTGCCGGTCGAAGGGTCTGCCCAGTACCGCCACGGCGAGCGGGTCATCGCCTTCTTCCGGGACAACCCCAAGGCCAACGCCCTCATCTGCGAGTGCGAGATGGTGACCGCAGGGGAGATTGAATACGCCCTGCGCGAGCTCGACGTGGACAACCTGGTGGATCTGCGCCGCCGTACCCGTCTGGGGATGGGTCCCTGTCAGGGGGAGCTGTGCGCCTACCGCGCCGCCGGTCTGATGCAGGAGTACGGCAAGGCCGATGGCCGTGAGGCCTGCGTCATGCTGCGCCAGTTCCTCGAGGAGCGTTACAAGGGGACCCGCCCCGTGCTCTGGGGGGATGCCCTGCGCGAAGCCGAATTTACCTACTGGATCTACGAAGGGCTCTTTGGTCTGGGGGAATGGACGGCGCCCCATCTGGTGAGCGATCCCCCCTTTCCCCTCGCCCGGACACCGTCAAGCCCATCCAGCCAAGGAGTGCAGCCATGAAATTTGACACTATCGTGATAGGCGGCGGCATGGCAGGCCTGTCAGCGGCCCTGCGTCTGGCCGAGGCGGGCCAGAAGACCCTGCTGATGGCCTCGGGCCAGAGCGCCCTGCACTTCTCTTCCGGCTCGGTGGATCTGCTGGAAAGCGAAGGCGACCCTCTCGCCGCCCTGCCCGCCTTTATGGCCACCCATCCGGATCACCCCTACAGCAAGGTGGGGTTGACCAACATAGAGGCGAGCCTCGCGGATCTGCAGCGCCACTGCCACGAGCAGGGGTTGCCCCTGTTTCGCCAGGAGCGCAACCATCAGCGGCTGACCCCCATCGGCACCCTGAAATCCACCTGGCTCTCCCCCGAGACCTGCGCCTGCGTCACAGAGGCCCCCGCCCCGGACGTCCTGCTGCTGGCGACGATCGAGGGCTTTCGCGACTTCCACCCGGCGCTGGCGGCGGCCAATCTGGCGACCCACGCGCGCTTCGCCCACTGCCGCATCCTGACCGGTGAAATTCGCCTGCCCCAGCTGGCCGAATTCAGCCGCAATCCCCACGAGTTTCGCTCTGCCGACATAGCCCGTCTGTTTGACAAACAGCAGCACGACAAGCAGGACCTGCTGACGGATCTGGCCCGCGAGATAGGCCGCATGGTGCAGGAGTGCGGCGAGCCTGGCTGCCGCCATATAGTGCTGCCCGCCTGCCTGTCGCTGGGGCTGGTCGGTCCCCGCCTGGCTGAGCTGGAGGCGCGCACTGGCTGCACCATCAAGGAGGTGGCCACCATGCCGCCGTCCCTCATCGGGATGCGGATGCAGGAGGCGCTCAAGCGCCGCTTCCTGGCCCTCGGCGGCACCTTCCTCACCAGCGAGCGGGTGCTGGGCGCCCGCTACGACGGCGATCGGGTGGTAGGCGTGCACAGCCAGAACGGCGACGATCAGCTGTTCGAGGCGGACCACTTCGTGCTCGCCTCCGGCAGCTTCTTCAGCCGCGGGCTGGAGTCCCGCCTTGGGGGCATTCGCGAGCCCATCTTCGACGCCGACGTCTTGAGCCTCCCCGAGCGCGACGCCTGGGCCGGTCGCCGCCTGTTCGACCACCACCCCTTCATGGGCTTCGGGGTCAAGACGGACGACCAGCTGCGAGTGCTGCGCGGCGGCAAGCCCCTTGCCAACCTCTATGGCGCCGGCAGCGTGCTGGCCCACTACGATCCCGTGCGAGAAGGTTCAGGCTCCGGGGTCGCCGTCGCCACCGGCTGGCAGGCCGCTGGCCATATTCTGGCTGGAGTCTGAGATGCCCACCCTCTGTTTTCTGACTGCGGGCAGAGCGCTGCCCGCTCGACAATCCCATTGCCGCGTCCCTTGCGCTTTCAATCCGGCCCGGGAGGAGTAAATCATGCTACTGGATCACGCCAATCAAACCTTCGATCAGTGCATCAAATGCACCGTCTGTACCGCCTACTGCCCGGTGGCCAAGGCCAACCCGGCCTACCCGGGCCCCAAGCAGGCGGGCCCGGATGGGGAGCGGCTGCGGATCAAGAGCCCTGAGCTCTTTGACAGCGCCCTCAAGCACTGCACCAACTGCAAGCGCTGTGAAGTGGCCTGCCCAAGCGGGGTGCGCATCGGCGACATCATCGCCAAAGCCAAGCACCAGTACAGCGGCTTCAAACCGGGGATCCGCGAGTTCGTGCTCTCCCACACCGATCTGATGGGCAGCATGTCCACCCTGATGGCCCCCGTGGTCAACTTCACCACAGGCCTCAAGCCGATGAAGCTGGTGCTGGACAAGGCACTGGGGGTCTCCTCCCACCGGGACCTGCCCAAGTATTCCCAGGGCACCTTCCGCGGCTGGTACAAGAAGCAGAAGGCCACCCAGGCCAGCTTCGAGCGCCAGATCGCCTACTTCCACGGCTGCTACGTCAACTACAACCACCCGCAGCTCGGCAAGGAGCTGGTGCAGGTGCTCAACGCCATGAACATAGGCATGCAACTGCTGGATCGGGAGAAGTGCTGCGGCGTGCCGCTCATTGCCAACGGCTTCATGGACAAGGCCAAGCAGCAGGCGGCCTTCAACATCAAGCAGATGGAGAACTCCCTGCTGGGCAACGAGATGCCGCTATTGGCCACCTCCTCCACCTGCGGCTTCACCCTGAGGGACGAATACCCCCACCTGCTGGAGCAGGACAACCGCAAGGTGCGGGATCGCATCTCGCTGGTGACCCGCTTCCTGTGGAACGAGTTCTACCGGGGCAACAAGCCAGCCATGAAGCCGCTCAACCTGCACATCGCCTACCACACCCCCTGCCACATGGAGAAGATGGGGGGCGTCATCTACACCCTCGAATTGCTGCGCGCCATTCCCGGGGTCAAGGTGACCGTGCTCGACTCCCAGTGCTGCGGCATCGCCGGTACCTACGGCTTCAAGTCGGAGAACTACGAGACCAGCCAGACCATAGGTGAGGGGCTGTTCGATCAGATAAACCGCCTCAAGCCTGATCTGGTGATCACCGACTGCGAGACCTGCAAGTGGCAGATCGAGATGAGCACAGCGTTCCGCTGCGAGCATCCGATCCACCTGCTGGCCCAGGCCCTGGCCTGACCGACCCGGGTGCCCGACTGATAACAAAAAACAATCCACGCAGAGATCCGCTTACGCGGTGATCAACCCGCAGTAACAAACAGGCAGTGATAAAACAAGAGCCGGCAATTGCCGGCTCTTTTCCATGGTGCTGTCTCCCTCAGATTCAGGGGTGCTGGATGATCAGGCTGTGCTGATCCAGCATGGACTGCAGTATGTCGTGGGAGGAGGAGCCGCTCAGGTTCCAGCCGCTCAGATCCACGTCCTTCAGGGTGATCTGCTGGGTCACCTGACCATCCCCCGCCGGGGAGACCGACAGGCTCACGTCGCTCAGCCCGCCGCTGCCTGCGGTCACAGACGCAGAGAGGTGGCCCAGCAAGCCATCCACGCTGTTGTCGGTCACCCCCTTGAGCAGGTCCGCCAGATCTATCTTGTCCCCCTCCTCCGGGTGGAAGTCGGTGACGGTGTCGATGGCCGGCAAGGCCGCCGTTCCTTCATCGCCACTGCCCCACACGAAGAGATCGCTGCCCGCGCCACCGGTCAGGATGTCGTTGCCCTGACCGCCCCGGAGCACGTCATCCCCCAGGCCGCCCAGTATGCGATCGTCGCCGGTGGAGCCGAACAGCCAGTCACTCTGATCCGAGCCCAGCAGGTCATGGCCGCTCTGGCTGTGGATGTTGAGGGTCTCCTCGGCCGATCTCAGGGTGCTGCCACCCGCGCTGGATTCCGCACTCAGGGTCAGGGCATGATCCCCCGCCGTCAGACCGCTGAGGTAGAGGGGCACGGACTGATCCCCCGGCAGCAGCCAGTCGCCGTTGCTGTCCGCATGACCCACGCTCTGGCCGTGCTCATCCACCACCTGGGCGCTCCCCAGATTCTGGATGCGGATGGAGAGTTCGCCGGTTGCCGGGTTGACCACGCTGGCGCTCAGGTTGAGCGGCACCCAGGCCCCTTGCAGGGCATGGATGTCGTGGGTGCCCAGGCTGAGCTGGGGATCGTCTGCCTCTGCGGTCACCTGAATGCCAATCTGGGCGCTGTCGGTCAGGACGCCGCCCGACCCGGTATTGCCCTGATCCGAGGTGGTGATGGTCAGGTTGTCCTGTCCCCAGAAGTCCTTGGCCGGCTCGTAATGCAGGTTGCCATTGATGAGGTTGTTAAGATCATCAAGGGAGCCCACCAGGGTGATCTCGCTGCTGCCAGCCCCCTGCACCGAGACGGCGCCCGCCGCCCCGAGCAGGGTCAGCATGCCGTGCTCGACCCTCAGCACCATGGAGATGGGGGCAGTGCCCGCATCCACGTCCTTCACGCTGATCCCGGCGAGGGACAGTGAACCATCTTCCTTCACCTGCATGGCAGCCGGCACCTGGGTCACAGGGGCATCGTTGCCCGCCTGCACCTCGATGGGCAGCACGTCTGTGTCGACCAGGGCGCCACCGCTGCCGGTGTTGCCCTTGTCATTGGTCACCATGGTCAGGGCATCCTGGCCATTGAAGTCCTGCTCGCCCTGATAGGTCACGCCGCCCGCCAGCAGGGCATTGATGGCATCTTGCGATCCGCTCAGCACCAGGGTATCGCTGCCGCTGCCAGTCACCGTCACCCCGCTGCCGTCCGCCAGCACCAGGGTGCCGTGCAGGACGGACAGACGCACCTCCATGGGGCTGCTGCCCGCATCCACGTCCTGTACCTGCAGGCCCTTGATGACGAAGGGAGTATCCTCCTGTGCCACCTGAGGGGTGCCCGGCAGCAGGTTGACGGGAGCATCGTTGACCGCTTGCACCTCGATGGGCAGCACGTCGGTGTCGCCGAGCGCCCCACCGCTGCCGGTGTTGCCCAGATCATTGGTGACCATGGTCAGGGCGTCATTGCCATTGAAGTTGCTATTGCCCAGATAGTCGATGCCACCACTGAGCAAGGCATTGATCTGCGCCAGGGTGCCGCTGAGCAACAGGGAACCGCTGCCGTCGCCGGTCACCGTCACTCCAGCGGCATTGAGCACCGTCAGGGAGCCGTGAGTCACCGACAGACGCACCTCTATGTTGCCACTGCCCGCATCCACATCCTTGACCTGTAAACCCTGGATGGTGAAGGGCTTGTCCTCCTGGGCCACCTGGGGATCCGTTGGCAGCACGTTGATGGGGGCGTCGTTGACCGGGCTCACCTCCACCTGGATGGTGCCACTGACCTCGGGGCCGAGGGCGCCGTTGTCCAGGCTCTGGGCCGTCACCTTGAGATCCAGGGTGCCATTGGCGTCGTTGGTCACCAGCTCCACGGCAGCCAGCTTGCCGCCCGTCGTGGTCACTTGCCAGACGCCGCCGCCCAGATCCACCACAGTGCCGGTCACCCCGCTCGGCAGACGGATCTCTGCCCCATCGGGAACCCCTTCTATGGTGACCCGCACCTGCTCCGGGCCGTTCTCGTGAACGTTGGTGGCGCTGCCGCCGGTGGCCTGGGTGTCCTTGGTCTCCAGCCCCAGGTTGAGGGTGACCACGTCCCCCTCGGTGCCACTCGCCTTGTCCTGAATGTCGGCGATGATGACATCCCCCACCGGCTTGACGGTGACGGTGAAGCTGTCGCTGGTCTCGAGGGGCATGGTGAGCCCCAAGTCCTGGGTGAAGGCGCTCAGGGTGAGCTCCACGTTGCCGCTGAAGTTGGCGGGCGGGATCAGGGTCAGCTTGGAGAAGTCTGTGCCCACAGGCACCTGCCATACGCCACCGCCGTTGTTGACCGCCGGTGCCGACAGGGTGAAGCCATCCGGCACGCCCTTGATCTGCAGCGCCACTATCTGTTCGGATCCATCATTGTCGACCAGGGTCGCGCCTAGCCCGCCGAGGCTGACGCTGCCATCCTCGTTGCCGCTCACATCCTTCACCGTGAGCTGGGCCGGATCATTGACCGGCAGCACCTCGAAGCTCGCATTGCCGCTCCAACTGCCCCTGTCCGTCCCCGTGGTGGCACTGTCCAGAATGTCGACCTTGATGCCCAGGGGTACCTGACCGCTGAAGTGCTCCCTGGGTACGAACACCAGATCCTTGAGATCATCGGGATCCGTCACCACCAGGGTATTGACCGGCTGGCCGTTGCCATCGAGGAAATGGCCGTATTTGGCATCCACTGTCAGGGTTACCCGCTCCACCGTCTCCAGGCCGCCGTTGGCCACCGAGGGGCTGATGTCCGCGAGTTTGACCGAGAGATCGAGGTGGATCTCGGTGTCTTCCAGGTTGCTCGGCTGACCGTTCACCTCCTTCACCTGCAGGTGCAGCTCGGGCTGGCCATCTGCGCCGCCCTTGATGTCCACCTCGGGGGTGATGGAGAGGGAAACGACCTTCTCCACCGTATTGGTGTTGCCACTCACTGTGTCGGTATTGACCAGACGCACGTTGAAGCTCAGGCCGCTGCCGGCGTAATCCTCCGGCAGGGTCAGGGTCAGCTTGTCGAGGTCACTGAGGCCACCCGGCAGCTTGATGAGGTACTCGCCGTTGACGAAGTCGAAGGTGAGCCCCTGCACGCTCACGCCGGGGGGCAGACCGGTGAGGACTATGCTGAGCTCGTCATCACCGATGTTTGCCGTCCCCAGGGTCACCATGCTCTTGAGCTGGGTGCCGAAGTTGACGCCGTGATCCTCTACCCCTGTGATGGGCTGGCTGTTGTCGAGATCGACGCCGGCCGCAAGCTGGCCAGAGTTGGTTGCACCTTTGAACTCGGCGCTGGTGGTGATCTCCCGATAAGCCGGTGCGCTGACATCCCCTTCGTTGTTGTCGCCAAGATCGATCACCTTGGCGCTGACCTTGAAGGTGGCAGTGCCGGTGAAACCATCCGGTGAACGCAGGGAGAAGCTCCCGAGGGCGCTGTTAGGCACTGTCCAGTTGCCCTGGCCGTCGTTGATCCCCCCCACCACCACGAAGCCGGGGGGCAGATCGCTGATGACCAGGTAGTCGATGACCTCATCGCTGGTCGGATCCCTGTCATCGAACACGAAGACATCTTTGAGCGGGATGTCATGACCATCCGGGCTGACCAGATCCCCACCCTGCTGCACCAGGTTGCCATCCGGTTCGACCACGGCCTGGATATCCACGTGCAGCTGACCATTGACCTCTTTGCTGACTACAACATTGGAATCCACATCCTTCTGAGTCACGGTGACATGGCTTTTGATGGTGGTGTCCCTATCGCTGTCTTGTGGCGCCTTCACCAGCAGCTGACCGCCGCCGAGCAGGCTCTTCAGATCCGCGTCACTCAACTCCACCTTGCCGCCCGTCACGTTAAGCTGGGTCTCGGCCCCGCCCACCCGGATCCAGATCTCGTAACCCGGCTCTATGTCGGAGAGGCTGAGGTGAGTCACCTTTTCGGCGCTGTCGGTCAGGTCCGGCTGCCAGTCGAGCACCGCGAACTCATCCTCCAGACCATGGCTGGTCTTGGCATAGTCACCGGCATCGATCGCGGGCTCCACCTTGATGGTGAGCGGAACATCGAAACTCTGGTGATCCCCGTCGTTCTCGGTCACCACCACGTGGCCGATGAGGTGGATATCGGCGGTGCTGTTGGGGGGCGGCTGGATCTGCAGGTTGCCCAGACTCGAGACGTCGACCTGATAGGTCGGCTTGCCCTGAGCGTCGAGCCCGGCGAAGGTCAGGGTGAGCTCCTTGCCGTTGCCATCGAACACCTTGGCCCCTTCCGGCAAGCCTTCCAGCACCAGGTTGAGGGTTTCGGAACCATCCCTCGTCGTCTCCCCCGACGTCAGTTTGAAGTCCAGCGGCGCCTTGCCATCTTCCCCTATGGTGGTGGTGTAACCCTTGCCATCCTGGCTCCAGCCGGTACTGTCCAGATTAAAATGAGGCTCATCCACCACCCCCACCAGATCCACATGCAGGCCCTGGCTGCCGGTCACCTTCTCGTTGACCACTGTCTGGGTCTGACCATTGGCATCGGTCAGGGTGGCGGTATCCTTTACCACCCCCTGGATGTTGAGATCGAAGTCGACGTTGCTGTCCTTCGGCGGCTCTAGCTTGAGCTCGCCGATGCGGGCATAGGGCACCTCGTAATAACCGTTCGCATCCAGGGTGACCGCCACGCCGCCGAGCCAGAGGGTGGCGCCGGCGGGCAGGCCGCTGATGCGCACGAACATCTGCTCGGAGCCATCAGCTGTATCCCCCAGATGGGCGAGCGCTATCTTGCTGCCCAGATCCAGCAGGCTGTCTTCCTTGCCCTGGATGTCGCGCACCGTCAGCTTGGCGTCATCCGCCTGCGGGTTGACGTTGATGATGAGATCGATGGGATCCCCAAGGGCCGTCTCCTTCCCGGTGACCACTGGGGTTTTCTCCGTGCTCACCGGCGTCACGACAAGCTTGATGTCACCGCTGTAGTCCTTGCCGGGCACGACTGTGATCTTGTTGATGTCCCCCGCAGAGACGGTATAGAGGCCGTTCGCGTCGGGCGTGAGCACCTTGCCGTTCAGGGTCAGGCTGCCTTCGCCGGACGCCCACCTGATCTGGTAGCTCAGGGTCTCGGAGCCATCGGTGTCGGTGAGCTTGGCCTGCACGTTGAGGGCTATGCCGGTGCTGTCCTCATCGGTGCTGTAGTGCTTATTCGTGCTGCCGTCATCCCAGAGCGGCTTGTCGGCAATGCCCTGCACAGTGATGGCCAGGTTGCCGGTCAGCACGGGGGGCTTGCTGCCTTCTGTGACGCCGACCTGCAACTGCACCGGGAAGCGAAGCGGGTTGCCGCCATCGCTCTGGCTCGAATAGTCGTGAGCGGGTACGAAGGTCACACCAGTCAACTGGAACTTGTCATCGGTATTGGCCACCGCCACCATGGCCGCTGGCGGCACCTGATACCAGGTCTTGCCACCCTGGGTGATGGTGGTGAGCGCAACACCGTTGAAGTAGAAGGTGCCATGGGCATTGGCCGGGGCCTGGATCAGCAATTTCTCAACGAACTCGCCCCGATCGAAGTCGCCTATGTCCAGGTTCATGGCGATGGGAATGCCCTGGCTTGGATCCAGCGCCCCCTCATCTTCCTGCCCGGTCGCAGCAGTCACGTTAAGGAGACCCGCCTCATCCCTGATGGTCAGGGTCAGCACCCCATCATCGGTATCCCCATCCCCGTCCACCAGGTGGAAGTCGACCTTCTGCACCAGGGTGTTGTTGCTGTGATCTATATCCGCCCGGGCGGTGAAGCTGTAATTCCCCTCGGCGTTGATCACCAGGGTGCCTATGGTCTGCCCTGTGCTGTCTGTGACCGCAATGGTGGTGTTGCCGCTGGCGGAAATGGAGTGTTCGACCCCGTTGATGGTGACCGATTTTATCACGGCATCGTCGGCTCCCTCGCTGGCGGTAGCCAGCAGATCGCCGCTCACTTTCGCCCCCTGGTTCAGGGTCTTGCTGTAATCGTCCGCCTCGGGCACATCGTCCCGCACGCTGACGTGACCTATCACCTCGCCGCTGAGATCCCCATCGCTGTCCAGGGCCTGCAACGGCAGCTGGATATCCAGCAGATCATTGCCCTGAGCACTGTGATCCAGATTGCCGGTCAGCTCGAAGGTATAACGGCCAGAGACATCCAGGGTCAGCTTGAAGATGAGCTTGCCCCCGCTGTCCTTGCCCAGATAGACACCCGGCTGGCTGTCGGCGCTGATGCTGACGGCCTTGCCCCCGGAGCTGAGCTGGTTGAGGGCGTTGAAGCGGGCCACATCCAGTTGCAGGGCCACCACCTTGTCGCTACCCGCATCGATGACCACCTGCCCGGTGGCTTTCTCCCCTGTACCCGCAGGGTTGGTGCCCCCGTGCTGACCAGTGCCGCCATTGAGATCCGACTCATTGACGGTGACACTCCCGATGGAGCTGATCACGGGGTTGGCGGCATCTTTGATCACTGCCGTTGTATTGCCGTTGATCACAGAGCCATCGCTGTCGGTCACCTGGACCGGCAGGGTCAGGGTGAGCTTGTCGTCGGCGCCGTGATCCAGGTTGGTGTGCACAGTGACCTGGTAATCCAGGGTCGCCGAGCTGTGGGCCGCTATGCTGCCCGGCACGCTCGGCAGGGTCACGCTCAGCACCAGGGTGCCGCTCGCAGTCACCCCCTGGAAGCTGTGACCGTTACTGCCCGGCACCTCCTGCCAGGTCAGGGTCTCCCCGTTGTGGGTGATGGCCTTGCCGCTGGCGTCCACGACCTGACCGGAGAGGGTCAGGCGTACGTCCACCACGGGATCAGAATCCGCCTTGATGGTGAGGGTGCCGGTGGCCTGCTGGTCGTCCGCCGTCTGGTTGCTGCCGGCCCCATCGAAGCGCCCTTCATTCAGGGTCACCCCGGTGAGGCTGAGGGTCGGTTTGTCCCCTTCCGCAACGCTGATGTTGAGGGTGCCCAAGGTGCTGTCGTTGTTGCCTGATCCCTTGTCGCTGTCGACGACGTTGACCTTGAACGGCAGCTCGGTGCTGTTGCCATTGCTCTGGTGTACCCCCTCGAACAGGGTCACCTTGTAGTCGAAACCGTTGCTGGCGGCGTTGTCGAGCTTGCCGCTGATTTCGACCTGCAGCACCTCGACCCGCACCCCGTTCACTTCCACATAGCCCTTGAGGATCTGGTTGCCCGGGATGCCGGCATCGCCGTCCACCAGTTCGTATTTCACGCTCTGGCCCAGGGCGGTCAGGGCCGGCTGCTCGGCAGGATCGGCGAACGACACCTCGCTCACCCGATCCGAGCCTGCGTCCACGGTGAAGTGGCCCGTGCCGGTCAGGGGGTTGCTGCCATCGAGGTTGCCCTCGTCCAGGCTCACCCCGCTACCCGCCACGAAGCCAGGCGCATTGCCGTCCTTGATGGTCAGCGGCAACTGGGTGGAGACCCTGTCCCCATCCTTGTCCGTGAGGGTGATGGCCAGGGGCAGGTCGAGGGACTCGCTGCCCTGGTGATCCAGCTCACCACTCAGGGTCACCTTGGTGGTGACGCTCCAGTTGCCGTTATTGTCCACCAGATCCAGCTCGGCGCGCAGCACCTCGCGGCCATCCGCGCTGGTCCCCACCAGATCCCCATTGGCATCCAGAGTGAAGGTCACAGGGCTGCCGTGGCTGCTGTACTTGCCGTTCAGGCTGCCTTGAATGGCCGCAATATCGAACTTGAGGCTGCTCTGATCGAGGGCATCCGAGCCGTGGCTCACGGTGAAGCTCATATTGCCCACCACGGCGGCGTCGCCCTGGTTGGCCTCGGTCAGGCTGGTGCCGGTCACGGCGCTGATCACCGGGTTGGCCCCATCGCCGATGGCGACACTTAAAGAAGAGGAGACTTTGTCCCCGTCACTGTCTGTGAGGGTGAAGCCCGCCTTGATCAGGCTGTCCGCACTGCCCTGATCCAGCGGCTGGTTCAGGGTGAAGACGTAGTGACCTTTCTGATCAAGCGTGAGGGTAAAGACGTTCTGGCCGTTGACGGCGCCGCTGATGCTGTTGCCGCTGATGCTGATGACAACGGGCTGGCCGCCGCTGGTGAGCCCCTGCAGGCCCGGCTGGCTGGCATCGAAACTGATGTTGGCAAGGGGATCGCTGCCGGCGGTGATGTTGAGATCACCGGACAGGGTCTGGGCCGCGCTCCAGTTGCTGTCCTCCACCAGAGTCAGGGAGACGGGGTCGACCTGGGGCAAGGCGCCGTCGGTGATCTGGATGTTGAGGGTGCCGAGGTTGCTCTGGTCGCCGTCAAAGTCGGTGCCTTGCACCTGCAGCCCCAGATTGACGCTGTTGGTGCCCACAGGTTGATCCAGCACGCCATCGAGCTTCACATGGTACTTGCCGTCCAAGTCCAGGGTCACGGTCAGCACCGTCTTGCCGCCCGCATCCAGCAGGGTGATCTGATTGCCGTTCACCTGATAAGTGGTCGGCTTGCCGCCGCTGGTGAGACCATCCAGGGCGGGCTGGTTCCCCTCGAAGTTCAGGGACACCAGGCGGTCGCTGCCCACATTGACCGGCAGTTGGCCATCCAGGCTCTGACCAGAGGCCCCTTCCTGCAGGCTGATGCCAGTGTCGGTGCCGAGGCTGGGATCCATGCCGTCATTGATGGTGACCTGGAGATCGGCGCGGGTCTCGTCACCGTCTATCTCCTTGGCAGAGATGGAGAGGCCGAGGGAGAGCTGGTCGCTGCCCTGATGATCCAGCGGACCATTGAGGGAGACGGTGACCTTGCCATCGATATCGCTGCCATTTTGGCTGGCTGTCAGCTCGGCTTTCAGCACCTCGACCCGGTTGCCGTTGGCATCCTGGTAATAGCCGGTCAGCAGGCGATCGCCGGTGAACTCGAAGCTGAGCACATGGCCGTCGCTGCTGAGCCCGCTGCCGTTCAGGCGGGTGAGCGTCGCGGCCTGATCGGCAAAGGCAAGAGAGTCCGCCAGCAGGGGATCGGCCTGGTGGCCGACCACAAACTCGCTCTGACCCACCACGGCGCCCTGCTGAGTGAAGCCGTCTTCCGTGAGTGAGATGGGGGCTATGGTGAAGTCCGGCGGCGTGCTGTCCACCAGCTTGACGGTGAGATTGGCGCTCACCAGATCCCCGTCGCTGTCGCGGTATTCGAGGGAGAACGGCAAGCTCTGGCTGTCCAGGCCGTGATCCAGGCTCTGCTGCCAGAGGATGCGATAGCTGCCGTCATTGGCCAGGGTCAGGGTGAAGACGGTGACACCCCCCGCGCTCGCGGTCAGGGTCTGGCCGTTTATCTGGTAGCTGAGGGCAGAGCCCTGGCTGGTGAGGCCGAGCTGCTCGAGGGCGCTCTGATCGGCGCCGAAGCTCACCTGCAGGTTGCCATCCAGGCCCGCCCCCGTGTGCAGGGAGCCGGTGGCGCTCACCGGGCCCTTGGCCAGATCCGCCTCGGACAGGGTCAGGGTATCGCTCTGGCCGATGAGGGGGGCGCCATCGATCACCCGGTTCCCCGCCAGATCCGTCACCTCGGCGCGCACCTCGAAGGGGCCTTGAATGCCGGAGAGATCCAGGCCATTGAGCTGCCAGCGGCCGTCGCTCCCCACCAGGGCGGAGCCGCTGTAAAGGGTCTGGCCGTTCTGGCCGATGAGGCTGATGGTGACGCGCTGGCCCGCTTCCACCTCTGTGGTGCTGCCGCTCAGGGTGACGTTGCCCTGGCCCAGCAGGCTCTGGGTGTCAAGATCGTCGATGTCGATACCAGCCCGGGTATCGACGGTAACGGTCAGGGTGTCGCTGGCTCTGTTGCCGGCGATGTCCACCGAATCGACGCGAAAATCATAGGCACCGTCGGCCATGTCACTGGGGATCTGGTATTGCCAGTTGCCGTTGCCATCCACGGTGAGCACGGTCAGAACGTTTCCGCCGAGGCTCAGGGTGACGGTGGCTCCGGGCTCTCCCTTGCCTTGCAGCAGCGGCGTGGTGTCGCGGGTCAGATCGTCCACCTGGCTGGCGCCGCTGTCGCTCTCGTCACTGAGATCCAGCGTGATGGTGGTGATGGTGTCGAGCAGGGTCTGACCGGTGTCGCTGGCCCGGTTGCCG
Source organism: Aeromonas sp. R4-3 (assembly GCF_040908275.1). Lineage (NCBI taxonomy): Bacteria > Pseudomonadati > Pseudomonadota > Gammaproteobacteria > Aeromonadales > Aeromonadaceae > Aeromonas > Aeromonas sp. R4-3. The sequence continues at coordinate 39,122 of NZ_JBFODK010000019.1, read as the reverse complement.
GCCGCATCCTGGGTATCGGCCACTATGGTGAGCGGGCCGTCCACCAGCTTGCCGGTGACATCACCGAAGTTGGCCTCCCAGACGAAGCCCGGCAGCACCACTGTGGTGGTGGTGAGGCGGTTACCATCCTGGTCTATCAGGGTAACGGTGACGGTCTGGCCGACCTCCACATCCTCGACAAAGCCGCGAATGATGACGCCGGTCGCCTCGTCGGCGTTGATGATGTTGTCGGTGGTCTGGGGCTCGGTGATGGTGATGGCCGCCAGGAGATCCTGATCTTCCGAATAGAGCAGTTCGTCCCCTGGCTGGGCGCCCTGATGATCGGTGTCGAAGCCAGACTCCGCCAGGGTATATTCGCTGTTGAGATCCACCACCACGAAGCCGCTGGCGCTGGAGCCGACCACACCGCCACCCGTGGCGGCGGCCGCGTTACCGGCCGCGGTCTCCTCGAACAGCTCGGTCGGGTCGGCCCCCTGACGGATGGCCTCCTGCAAGCTGGCCAGCTCGGGATCCATGGCCAGGTTCGGTTCTGTCTGCGCCAGCTCGGGCTGGTCAGCGTTTTGGGTCTTTGCAGGATCGGCCAGCTCGAAACGCCCGTCCCCTTCGGTGAGCAGGCGCATTCCCGGCAGCAGCTGCATCCCCAGGGTGGCAGGGTGCAAGGAGCCATCGGCATCCATTACAAACACGGCACCCTCCACCTGGGTAACAAGAGTCGGTTTCTCTATTCGCAGCTCAGCCATACATCCTCCAACGGGTAAACACAGACAGTCCAGACCCACAAGGGTACAGGACGTCACCGTGACAGGCGGCTATTTTACCGCCTCTACGGACACAGATTCCTTCGTCATTTTCGAAAATATCGAAAGTAAATGCCGTAAACCTTCCTATTAAATTCAAAAAAGAGCTGCAATTCATGGAATAGCTCAGGATATAAGTCCGATTTTCTGCCTGAAATTAAGAATATAACCCTATTGGCACCCATTCATGCGACAGCTTCTGACCTGAACGCGCCCGACAGGCTTCCCCACTATTTCACCAGGGGAAGGCAAGGTATCCCCCCCCAACAGAAATAAAGAATAAATATTCATTTTCGCTTGGCAACACCCCAGGTCACAGAGGCCATTCCCCTGCTCTCCCGCCCTTTGGCACGCTCCTGCATCCCCGAGGCGATGGCCAGCCGCAGCGCATCATCATGGAGAGGTGATAGGGGTAACCACCAGATTGGGCTCAATAATTCAACCTGGATCTCATTTTTTGCATTAGCCCCCCATGCCAATTGATCTAGCGCAACTCCCACAGGGATAAATGATTATCCATTTTACCCATTTGGTATTATCTCCACGAGCAAATGCATAAAAATCATTTTTTATGCAGTCATAACAATTAATCGGCCTGCCATGCCCATCGACCATGGGCACAGATGTCCACGCACCAAGATGGAACGGTCAGGCTCGGCATGGACATTTTATCTGGGAGTGATGACCGTGGGTTCACATAACAAGCCATTTCGGCCGGGTCTGGCCGCCCTGCTGCTGACTGCCCTGCTGGGCACCAGCATGCTGGCACAGGCAGACGAGGCCGCCCCCGAGGGCAAGATAGAGGCGCGCAGCGAGCTGTTCGCCAAGGATCACGCCGATCAGTTCAGCAGCTGGAAAAACACCAGCGAGAGCCGGGAGCGCACCGACGCCCTGGCGGAAGATCCGCAGATGGTGGTGCTCTGGGCGGGCTACCCCTTCTCCAAGGATTACAACAAGCCGCGCGGCCACTTCTATGCCCTGACGGACGTGCGGGAGACTCTGCGCACCGGCGCCCCCAAGACCGCCGAGGATGGCCCCCTGCCCATGGCCTGCTGGAGCTGCAAGGGCCCGGACGTGGCCCGCGTCATCGACGAGAAAGGCGAGGATGGCTACTTCAAGGGGATGTGGGCCAAGGGCGGGCCGGAAATCGTCAATACCATAGGCTGCGCCGACTGCCACGACACCGCCTCGAAAGAGTTCAAGGAGGGCAAACCCGCCCTGCACCTCTCCCGCCCCTATGCCGACCGCGCCATGACCGCCATCGGCAAACCGTTCAAGGAGCAGGGCCGCTTCGATCAACAGTCCCAGGTGTGCGGCCAGTGCCACGTGGAGTACTACTTCAATGGCCCCACCAAGGCGGTGAAATTCCCCTGGGACAAGGGCACCACTGTCGAGCAGATGGAAGAGTACTACGACGAGATCGGCTTCGCCGACTGGACCCATGCCCTCTCCAAGACCCCCATGCTCAAGGCCCAGCACCCCGAGTACGAGACCTGGCGCGCCGGCATTCACGGCCAGAACAACGTCGCCTGCGTCGACTGCCACATGCCCAAGGTGCAAAACGAGCAAGGCAAGGTCTACACGGATCACAAGGTGGGCAACCCCTTCGATCGCTTCGAGCAGACCTGCCGCAACTGCCACACCCAGAGCAAGGAGATGCTGCAGGGGGTGGTCAAGCAGCGCAAGGATGCGGTGACCGAGATCAAATTGAAGGTCGAGAAGCAGCTGGTGCACGCCCACTTCGAGGCCAAGGCGGCCTGGGATGCTGGCGCCACCGAGGCGCAGATGAAGGACATTCTGCAAGACATCCGTCACGCCCAATGGCGCTGGGACTTCTCCATCGCCTCCCACGGGGTGCAGATGCACGCCCCTGAAGTGGCGCTGCGCATGCTGGGTACCGCCCTGGACAAGGCCGCCGACGCCCGCACCAAGCTGGCTCGCCTGCTTGCCGCCAAGGGGATCAGCCACGAGATCGCCATTCCTGACATCTCCAGCAAGGAGAAGGCCCAGGCCGCCCTTGGCATGGACATGAAGCAGATGAACAGCGACAAGGCCCAGTTCCTCAAGACCACAGTCCCCGCCTGGGATGCCGAGGCCAAAGCGGCCGGACGGCTCGCACAGTAACGAGATTTGCGGGCCCGCCGAATCGGGCCCGCAATCGGATGGAGGCTTCCTATGGGTGATTTAACGATGGATTTCTTACGACTGATGCTGATGGCGGCCATGCTGCTGACCAGCCTGCAGGGCCAGGCTGCCGAGGCGACGAGCGCGCCTGCGGCCCTGCCCCAAACGCATGACGTGGCGTTCTTGCGCAGCCCCGACAAGGCCTGCACCGACTGCCACAAGGAGCAGACCGAGGGGATGCATGGCAAGCATGGTCAGGCGACCAATCCCAACAACCTGGCACCTGTCACCTGCACCAACTGCCACGGCCAGCCCTCCCCCCAGCACAGGGAAGGGGTCAAGGATGTGATGCGCTTTAGCGACAGCTTCAATGAGAAGCAAGGTGACGATGGCTATCCCATCGCCGAGCAGAACGGGGTCTGCATGAGCTGCCACGAGCCCAAACCCCTGCGCGAGGCGCTCTGGGCCCACGACGTGCACGCCACCAAGCTCAGCTGCACCAGCTGTCACGCGCTGCACCCGGCCAAGGAACCCATGGTGGGGATAGCCGAAAAATCCCGCATCAAGATCTGCGTCGATTGCCACAGCAAGCAGCATCAAGCCAAGGCGGCCGGTCTGCAGGTCAATGCGGGCAAGGAGGTACCATGAGCTGCTCTCGTCGTGACTTTATGGCGGGGATGAGCGCGGGGGCCCTCATCATGATGACGGGGCCGGTGCGCGCCAGCACAGCCATCCTGGCCCACAGCCAGACCATAGACGGGGTCCGCTATGGCATGCTCCATGACGAGACGGCCTGCATCGGCTGTACCGCCTGCATGGATGCCTGCCGGGAGGTGAACCAGGTGCCACAGGGGGTCTCGCGGCTCGAGATCCTCCGCACCGGCCCCGTCGGCACCTTCCCCGATGCCGACTACCACTTCTTTCGCAAGTCCTGCCAGCACTGCGACAACGCCCCCTGCGTCCACGTCTGCCCGACCGGCGCCTCCCATATCCGCAAGGAGGATGGCATCGTCGACGTGGATCCGGACTTGTGCGTCGGCTGCATGTACTGTCTGGCCGCCTGCCCCTATCAGGTGCGCTTTATCAACCCTGTGACCAAGGTTGCCGATAAGTGCGACTTTTGCCGCAAGACCAACCTGGCGGCGGGCAAGGAGCCGGCCTGCGTGGCCTCCTGCCCCACCAAGGCGCTGGTGTTCGGCAATCTGGATGACCCGGACAGCCCGATTGCCAAACGGCTGGTGAAGGAGACCACCTACCGCTACAAGCAGGCGCTCGGCACCTCGCCCAAGATGTACCGCGTGCCCAAAGGGGAGATAACGTCATGACCATGCAAGCGGCATTTCACTTCCCCTCGCTGGTGTGGGGATTTGCCCCATCGCCATCTACCCCGGCCGTAACAGATGGAGGGAATGACCATGTGGCATGACGCATTTCACTTCCCTTCCCTCGTTTGGGACTGGCCCATCGCCATCTACCTGTTCCTGCTCGGCATCTCCGCCGGGGCTACCAGCCTCTCTGTGCTATTGCGCCGCAAAGGGGCCGGCAGCGAGAGCGGCATCATCAAGGCGACCGCCCTGCTGGCGCCACTCTCGGTGATCCTGGGGCTCTTGATCCTTATCTTCCACCTGGCCCGTCCCTGGACCTTCTGGAAGCTGATGTTCCACTACCAGTTCGATTCTGTGATGTCGATGGGGGTCATGCTGTTCCAGCTCTATATGGCGGTGCTGTTTGCCTGGCTGGCGGTGGTGTTTCGGGCCGAAATTGAGACCCTGCGCCGTCACCTGCTGAAAGAGAAGTTCGCCTTTGTGGATGGGCTGATCGCCCTGCTGGCCCGTTTCGAGCGGCTGCTGGCCCCGCTGTTGCTGCTGCTCGCCGTGCTGCTGGGGGCCTACACCGGCTTTCTGCTCTCCGCGCTCAAGACCTATCCGCTCTTGAACAACCCTGTGCTGCCGGTGCTGTTTCTGGTATCCGGTATCAGCTCCGGCATCGCCTCCACCATCTTGCTGGCGGTGACCCTGTTCAAGGAGAACCACCACAGCCCGGGCGTGAGCTTTGTGCATAGCTTCGAGCGCCCCGTGTTGGCGGTAGAGGTGTTGCTGCTGGTCTGCTTCTTTACCGGCCTCTACTTCGGTGGCGGTCAGAAGGAGGTGGCCATGTGGGCCGCCATCGGCAGCGGCTTCTGGGCCCAGGTGTTCTGGCTCGGCGTGGTGGGGATCGGCATGCTGTTGCCCCAGCTGGTCAGCCTGTTGGCCCCGGCGCCCCTGCGAGCCAAAAACGGCCACCTAGTGCTGGTCTGCAGCCTGACCCTGGTGGGGATACTGCTGCTGCGCTACTTCGTGCTCTATGCCGGTCAGATGACCGTTGTATAAGGGGAAATGCATGATTTGTAGCAAAAGCGACCATACGACGTCGGCTTGCAGCATGACCCTGATGGGCATGCTGCTGTCTGATGCTACGTCATCCTCGTATGCCGGCCAGATGACGGTTGTTTAAAAGTATGATCGCCAGCGCCAGCCACCCTCGGGGGACTGGCGCTGGTTTGTTTCCAAGAGTGTGGATGTTATCCCCCAGCGCCGGTGCTGTGCAGACGCTGCGGCATAACATAAACGAATGAACCTGGAGGTTGTGTGCTGGCGGAGTTCGGCTATCTCTCACTGCTGCTGGCAGCGGCACTCTCACTGCTGCAGGGCACCTTGCCCTGGCTGGGCTTGCGCCTCGCCTCCCCGCCCCTGCTGGGCTGCGCCAAACCGCTGGCACTGCTCAATGCCGCCCTGATCGGAATATCCTTGCTGCTGCTCGCCAGCTGCTTCGGGCTCGATGACTTCACTCTGGTCTATGTGGCCCAGCACGCCAACAGCACCCTACCCATGGGTTTCAAGCTGGCGGCGGTCTGGGGCGGCCACGAGGGCTCCATGCTGTTCTTCGTCTTTGCACTGGCCCTCTGGGGGGCCTTGGTGGCGCTCTGTTCAAAGCGGGTCGATCCATTGATCACCACTCGAGTACTGGCCATCATGGGACTGATCGTCGGGCTATTTGCCCTCTATACCCTGATCTTCTCCAGCCCCTTTGACCGGCAATTCCCCGGGCCGCTTGAGGGGCGCGATCTCAACCCAATGCTGCAGGATATCGGCCTCATCATTCACCCCCCCCTGCTCTATCTCGGCTACGTCGGCTTTGCGGTCAACTTCGCCTTCGCCATGGCGGCGCTGCACTCGGGCCGGCTGGACGGCGCCCTGGCTCACTGGAGCCGCCCCTGGGCGCTCGGCTCCTGGGTGTTTCTCACCGCCGGTATCCTGCTCGGCTCCTGGTGGGCCTATTACGAGCTCGGCTGGGGCGGCTGGTGGTTCTGGGATCCGGTGGAGAATGCCTCCCTGCTGCCCTGGCTGCTGGGCACAGCCCTGCTGCACGCCCTCGTCGTCTGCGAGAAGCGCGGCGCCTACGGCCACGGCGTGCTGCTGCTCTCCATCTTCACCTTCGCCCTGAGCCTGCTCGGCACCTTTGTGGTGCGCTCCGGGGTGCTCACCTCGGTGCACGCTTTCGCGGTGGATCCCAATCGCGGTCTCACTCTGTTGCTGCTGCTCGGTCTGCTATTGACCTGCGCCCTCACCCTGTTCGCGCTGCGGGCCGATACCCGCGCCCCCTACGCCCGCTTCGGCTTACTGTCAAAAGAGGGGCTGCTGGGCGCCACCATACTGCTGCTGTCGGTGGCCTGCGCCTGCGTGCTGCTCGGCACCTTCTACCCCATGGTGTTCCAGTCGCTGCACCTGGGCTCGCTCTCGGTGGGCGCCCCCTATTTCAACGCTGTTTTCGTGCCGCTGGCGCTGGTGCTGATGGCGCTCATGACCCAGATCCCGCGCCTGCGCTGGCAGGGGCTGATGGCATCTTCCCGCCTCAAGATGCTGCTGCCGCCCCTGCTCGGCCTGCTGGGGGGCGGCCTGCTCAGCCTAGGTTATCGCGAACAGGGAACCCTGGGCTGGAGCGGCATCCTCGCCAATATGATAAGCCTCTGGCTCATCGCGAGCCTGCTGCTCAATGTCTCATTCAAGACTCGCGATCTGAGTGCCAGCCGGCTCGGGAGCCTGCTGGCCCATCTCGGGGTGGCGGTATGCGCCCTCGGCATCGCCCAGGTGAGCCACCACAGCCAGGAGGGAGGCACAGTGCTCGCCGCCAATAAACCCTATCGCCTCGGCGCCCATGAATTTCGCTATGAGGGGAGCGAGCCGCTGATCGGCCCCAACTACACGGCCGAGCGCATCACTGTCAGCGTGCACAAGGATGGCCGGGAGGTGGCCAGGCTGGCCCCGGAGCGGCGCCACTACAGCGTGCGCACCATGAACATGAACGAACCCGGCATCCAGGGGGGACTGTTTGGGGATCTCTACGTGGTGCTCGGCGAGAAGATGGGGCCCGGGGCCTACGCCATGCGGCTGCACCATAAGCCGCTGGTGCGCTGGATCTGGCTCGGCGGCATCTTGATGATGGCGGGCGGCGCCCTGCGTCTGCTGGGGCGCAAGCCATTGCTGGCAGCCCAACCGCAGACCGCTGCACATCAAGTCGCGGGCTTGCTCCCCAAGGAGGCGCCATGAGTCCGCGCCTGCGTCTCTTCCTCCCCCTGATAGTCACTCTGGGCCTCGGCGCCCTGCTCTGGCTCGGCCTTGGCAAGGATCCTTACCGCCAGGACGAGGCGACCCTGGGGCGCACCCTGCCGACCTGGCAAAGCGAAAACCTGCTGGATGGGGGGATTATTGATACCGCTGAGCTAAAAGGTGAGCCCTTTGTGCTCAACGTCTGGGCCAGCTGGTGTCCGAGCTGCCGCGCCGAGCATCCGCTGCTCAGCGAGCTGGCCAAGACTGTGCCCCTCTACGGTCTCAACTATCGGGACAAGGGGGACGCGGCCCGCGCCTGGCTTATCCAGGCGGGCAACCCCTATAAGGCCGTGCTGGCAGACCCGAACGGCAAGCTGGCGCTGGAGCTCGGCGTCTACGGTACGCCGGAGACCTATCTCTTTGCCGCCGATGGCACCCTGCTCAGCCGCCACACGGGGGAGCTCACCAAGGAGGTCTGGCAGCGCCAGTTTGTGCCCCTGCTTGCCAGGGCCCGTGCCCTGCCCACCCCACAGGCGGAGGGGCAGCCATGAAGATCCGCCCCCTCATCAACCCGTTGCTGATGGCCATCACGCTGATCATCGCACTGAGCCCGGCGGCCACGGCCAGCGGGGTCGATACCTACCAGTTCCAGCACCCCGAGTTGCAAGCCAGGGCCCAGGATCTCGCCCGTGCCCTGCGCTGCCCCCAGTGCCAGAACCAGAACCTGGTGGAGTCCAACTCCCCCATAGCCCGGGATCTGCGCCTCGAGGTCTACCGCTGGATAGACGAAGGACAGAGCGACGAGCAGGTGATCGCCCGCATGACGGAGCGCTTTGGCGATTTCGTGCGCTACGATCCCCCCTTCAAGGCCAGCACCCTGATGCTCTGGACCGGCCCCCTTCTGCTGCTGGGGCTGGCGCTGAAACTCCTTCGTCGCCGCCTGAAGGCCAGAGGGGAGCTGGCCATTCCGCCCGATGGCAGGGTCAACCTACGTGAGAGAGATACCCGCAGCGCATTGAATCGCCTCATCATGGTAAGGGAGCAGGCAGGCCTCTCCCCCCATGATCCCCTCTATCGGGAGCTGGCAGCCACCCACCTTGCCAGTGCCACGCCTGTCGCCGAGCTGGCCCTGCGCGAGCGGCTGACCCAGGCCCCCGGCCGCAGCAGGCAGCACGCGCGCGCCCTGCTGCTGCTCGGGATAGTGGCGATAGGCGCCGTTGCCGCCTGTTATGCCGCCAGCGGCCGCTATCAGGCCTGGCAGGCCTATCAGTCCCGCCCCGATCCCCTGGCGGGGATGAGTCCACGGGATCTGCAGGACAAGGCGCTCGGCGCCCTGCACCAGCGGCTGCAGCGCAACCCCGCCGATCTCGAAGCCTGGGCCGAGCTAGGCCAGTTGTATCTGTATCGGGACGAGTACGACAACGCTCTGCTCGCCTACCAGCGCCTCGCCCTGCAGGAGGGGGGCGCCAGCGCCGCCACCCTGGCCGCTCAGGCAACAGTGCTCTATTACCAGGCGGGCCAGCGACTCACCCCGCAGTCGCAACGCCTGCTCGATGACGCCCTCAAGCAGGACAAGGGGGAAGTGAGCGCCCTGATGCTGCTCGCCTCCGATCACTTCCTGCACGGTCGCTACCGCCAGGCCATCACCCTGTGGCAGCAGCTGCTCGACAGCGAGCGCCCCCGCATCAACCGGGCCGCACTTATCGAGGCCATCCAGACAGCCCGCATCATGGGGAGCTAACCGGGGACAGGGCGGGACGCAGAAAATGGGGCAAGGGGCGCCGAACAACCCCATAATGCAAACCGTGATTTCACGACGACAAGGTACAGGCATGATCCCCATTCGCTGCAACGCCGTTGCCGGAGTGGCACTATCTGAAATCGATGGCCAGATAAAGATGTTGCTGATGAACAGGGTCAAGGGTGGCTTCTGGTGCCATGTGGCGGGCACGGTCGAGGCGGGTGAAACCGGCTGGCAGACCATAGTGCGCGAATTTGGCGAGGAGACGGGCATCAAAGTGACCGAGCTCTATAACGGCCAATATCTGGAGCAGTTTTACGACGCGGCCACGAATTCCGTGATGGTGGTGCCTGTGTTCGTGGTCTATTGCCCGCCCCATCAGGCTGTGACCCTCAACGACGAGCACACCGAGTACCGCTGGTGTTCGCTCACCGAGGCCAAGGCACTGGTCAGCTTTCCCGGACAGCAGGCGCTCTATGACCATGTCTGGCACCATTTTGTGGCGCGCAGCCCCTCGCCGCTGATGAGGGTGGCGCTGCGCTGATCCGGGTCGGCTGGCATCCCCCTCGCAGCCCCTGCCGGCGCCTATCTTCCCGACACAAAGAGGATTAATGGTGCCTTCGGTCCAATGCCGCCCCGGAAGGTGCAAAAAGAGTAGCAATGATTGGTCAGAAAGGGCATATAGTGCGCCCCATGACGGGCTGAACCAGGCCAATGTGCGTGCCATACATGGCTCATTATGAATCCCGTGAGAGGGCGCTATAGCCGTGAAATCGGTTATTTCAAGGTGAGCCATCCCATAAAATGGAAATATCGGGCCGTCAGACGTTGTGAAGCGTCAATTACCGTCATATAACTTAGCCAAATGTCCCTGTCAGTCGTAGTAGAGCCAAACCATGAACCTTCGTCCTTTTCTTCCCCTGCTGCTCGGCGCCTTCCTCCTTCCCGCCAGCATGGAAAGCGCCCATGCCAACCCGTTTTCTGCGACCTCTTCCTCCACCAACAGCCTGATAGCACCACGCACCAATCTCGCCCTGGGATCCGATGCCTTCGTGGTCGCCAACCCCAGAACCGGGGAGATCCTGGCTGAACGCAACGCCAACCGGGTGATGGCAATCGCCTCCATCACCAAGCTGATGACGGCGCTGGTGGTGCTGGATGGCAACCAGCGCCTCAACGAGATGCTCACCGTCACCATGGACGATGTGGACAGGATCAAGGGCACAGGTTCCCGCCTGGCCATAGGCTCCCGTCTCAGCCGCGCCGACATGTTGCACATCGCCCTGATGTCGTCGGAAAACCGGGCCGCCTCTGCTCTGGCGAGACACTACCCCGGCGGTCGCCGCGCCTTCATCGAGGCGATGAACGCCAAGGCCCGCATGCTCGGCATGTGGAGCACCCATTTCGCCGACAGCACAGGGCTCAACCCGCGCAACGTCTCCAGCGCCCACGATCTCGCCAAGCTGGTGGCCAGCGCCTCCAGCTACCCGCTGATCCGCCAATACTCCACCACAGAGCACAGGCTGGTGCGCAACGGCAAACGCCAGATGCAGTACCACAACTCCAACCGCCTGGTGCGGGAAGGGAGCTGGCCCATCATGGTCTCCAAGACCGGCTACATCCGCGAGGCGGGTCGCTGCCTGGTGATGGACACCAGGGTCAACAATGAACCCGTGGTCATGGTGCTGCTTCACGCCAATACCACGGATGAGCGGGTGGCCGACGCCAAGAAGATCAGAACCTGGCTGGAAACTTCGGGCCGCATGACCCTGACCGCCCAGTCCACGCCCCGCACCAAGCTGTTCAGCAACCAGTAACGGTCACAGAAGGCCCCCGCACCGACAGGTGCGGGGGCCTTCCCATTGCGCCTCTCCCCTCGCAAGCCGGCACGACCTCTTTCCCGTCCCACTGTGATCCCATCCTGATTGCGCTTCGTTATGCAGGCAGAGATCGGTCAACCCAGTGAACGAGGCGGAACATGCACCTCAAACCTCATCTACCCGAGAAAGTCTGCCCCGTCTGCCAGCGTCCCTTCACCTGGCGGCGCAAGTGGGCCCGCTGCTGGCAGGAGGTGCGCTACTGCAGCGAACGCTGCCGCCGTCAGAAGGAGCACGCCTGATGGAGCTGCGCCTCATCCTCGGGGATCAACTGAACGCCGGTCACAGCTGGTTTCGCACGCCGGATCCCGCTGTCTGCTACCTGATGGCGGAGCTGCGCCAGGAGACGGACTACTGCCGCCATCATCGCCAGAAGGTGCTGGCCTTCTTTGCCGCCATGCGCGCCTTCGCCGCCGCCCTCACCAAGGCGGGCCACCGGGTCTGCTACCTGACCCTGGACGAGAGCGCCCCCTGGCCCGATTTGCCCAGCTTGCTGGCGGCCCAGATCGCCCACCATCAAGCCGAGCGCTTTGCCTGGCAGAGCCCGGACGAGTGGCGCCTTACCAACCAGTTGAAAACCTGGGCCGCAGGTCTTGCCATCCCGGCCCGCGAGGTGGACAGCGAACATTTTCTCACCCCCCGGGATGGCTGGCGGCACTACCCCCACAGCCGGATGGAGTTCTTCTACCGCGCCCTGCGAAAGCAGTACAAGGTGCTGCTCGATGAAAATGGCCAGCCCCTTGGCGGGCGCTGGAACTTCGATAACGAGAACCGCGCCAGACTGCCGGAGCGCCAGCCCATACCGGCAACCCTCACCTTTGCCAACGAGGTGAGCGACATCGATGCCATGCTGACCCGCCACGGCGTCGCCACCATTGGCACAGCCGATGCCGCCGCCCTGCCCTGGCCCGTCTCCCGGCGCCAGAGCCGCGCGCTGCTTGAACACTTCCTTACACACTGCCTACCCCACTTCGGCCGCTATCAGGACGCCCTGAGCGAGCGGGGCTGGAGCCTGTTCCACAGCCGCCTGTCGTTTTCGATGAACAGCAAGATGCTCCATCCCCTCGATGTGATCCGTGCCGCCGAATCCCACTGGCAGGCCAATCAGGCCACCATCACCCTGGCACAGGTGGAGGGCTTCATTCGCCAGATCCTCGGCTGGCGCGAGTTTGTCCGCGCCCTCTACTGGGAAAAGATGCCGGACTATGGTCGCGTCAATGCCCTGGGGGCCGAGCGCCCCCTACCCGGTTTCTTCTGGAGCGGGCAGACCCGGATGGCCTGCGTGCGCCACGCGATCCAGCAGTCCCTTGATCACGCCTATGCCCACCATATCCAGCGGCTGATGGTGACCGGCAACTTTGCCCTGCTGGCGGGGATCCATCCGGATGAGGTGGATGCCTGGTATCTCGGCATCTATGTGGATGCCATCGAGTGGGTGGAGCTGCCCAACACCCGCGGCATGAGCCAGTTTGCCGATGGCGGTCTGATGGGCAGCAAGCCCTACGCCAGCAGCGGCGCCTACCTGGAGCGGATGGGTCACTACTGCAAAGGGTGCCACTACGAGGTGAAGGAGCGCAGCGGGCCGGACAGTTGCCCGTTCAACAGCCTCTACTGGCACTTTTTATGGCGCCATCGGGAGAGGCTCGGCAGCCACCCCCGCCTCGCCCTGCCCTATGCCAACTGGGATGGTCAGCCAACCTCCCGGCAACAGGCAATCCTGGCGACGGCGGAGCACCATTTGCTCCACCTGGAACGACTCTGAATCTACCGGATTTAATGCCAGAAAGTGAGCAAATGACAACATTGAGAGCCAGTTAACAAAATGTGAATGGTGATAATCACCAATGATAACGACACCAGTTGAATATCCTGTGGCGGCTGATTAAGGTGGAGGCCCCAGTCAAGGAGAGACAAGATGGACATAGTGGTACTCGGTGGTGGCGTGGTCGGTGTGACCAGCGCCTGGTATCTGGCCAAAGCCGGTCACAAGGTGACCCTGCTGGAGCGGCGCGGCGGGGTGGCCCTTGAAACCAGCCATGCCAATGCGGGTCAGATCTCCCCGGGTTATGCCTCCCCCTGGGCTGCCCCCGGCATTCCCCTCAAGGCGGCCAAATGGCTGCTGCAAAAACACGCCCCCTTCACGGTGCGCCCCACCTCGGATCCCTTCCAGCTGCGCTGGATGTTGAAGATGTTCGCCAACTGCACCCCGGCAGCCTATGCGGTCAACAAGGGGCGCATGGTGCGCCTGGCCGAATACAGCCGCGACTGCATGAAGCTTTTGCGCGACGAGCTGGCGCTGGACTACGAGGGGCGCCAGCTCGGCACCCTGCAACTGTTTCGAAGCCAGGCCCAGCGCGATGCCAGCCAGCGCGACATCGAAGTGCTTGAAGAGTACGGCGTCCCCTACCAGTCCCTAAATGCCGACGGCTGTGAAGAGGTGGAGCCCGCCCTGGCAAGGGTGCGCGGCAAGATAGTGGGGGGCCTGCGCCTGCCGGGGGACGAGACGGGTGACTGCTTCCGTTTCACCCAGGCCCTGGCTGACGAGGCACGGCGGCTCGGGGTGAACTTCATCTTCAACTGCGCCATCGACGAGGTCGAGCTCGCCCAGGGGCGCGCCGTGGCGGTGCGTGCCGGCGAGCGGCGCTTCAAGGCCGACGCCATCGTCTGCGCTCTGGGCAGCTATGGCACTGGCTTCTTGCGCCCCCTCGGGATAGAGCTCCCCGTCTACCCGGTCAAGGGCTACTCCCTCACCCTGCCGATGACGGACGCCGCTGGGGCGCCGCGCAGCACTGTGCTGGATGAAACCTACAAGGTCGCCATCACCCGCTTCGATGAGCGGATCCGGGTCGGCGGCATGGCCGAGCTCAGCGGCTTCAATCTGGCGCTCAACCCCAGACGCCACGACACCCTGGCCATGGTGGTGAGGGATCTCTTCCCCGAGGGGGGCGATCTCCCCCGGGCCGAGTTCTGGACCGGGCTGCGCCCCATGACCCCGGACGGCACGCCCCTGGTGGGCCCCAGCCCCATCCCGGGCCTCTGGCTCAATACCGGCCACGGCACCCTGGGCTGGACCATGGCGGCAGGCTCGGGCCAACTACTCAGCGACCTCATCTCGGGCAGCGCTCCGGCCATCAGCGACGAGGGGCTGACCCTGGCCCGCTACGGCTAGCCCGCAGGGCGCAATGCCAGATGCAAGAGAGGGAGTGCCTGGCACTCCCTCTCTTTATTCGCCTCTCTTCTATTCGCCCCCTTTCGCGGCGGCTTGGCGACCCGGCACCAGTCCCGGCATCGACTGCCAGACCCGGGCGGGATCCGGCTCCTCGATGGCCGCCATCATCAGCTGCTCGCTCCAGCGTCTATGCAGTTGCCACAGCTGCGCCCCCGCCTCCCCCTGCCCCTTGGTGCACTGCTTGGCCACGTCCGCGGTCCGATAGAAATAGCGCACCAGGGTGGTGAGCTCGGGCTCGGGCCAGCGGCAGCCAAAGTGGCGCAGCCGCTCGGACCAGAAGGCTACCTGACGCCCCTCGTGCTCCTGCTCGACCCCGTGCAGGGCGGGAATGAGATCCATCGCCTGCCACAGCGCCCCATAGCCGACGAAGCGCTCATCCAGCTCCTCCAGCGCCTCGTCCAGCATCAGCAGGGTCTGCGGCCAGCTGTCGGCCTGCTCGCGGATGCTCTCCTGCGCCTCGCACACCGCCGCCAGCCAGTCCAGGGCCAGCCGGCAGATGATGGCCTCCTTGTTGGGGAACAGATGGTAGAGCGACTTGATGCCCACCCCGGCGCGGGCGGCGATGGCGTTGGTGTTGAGGGCCGCAAACCCCTGCTCCTGCAACAGGGCCAGGGTGGCCTGCTCGATGCGGCTCGCCACCTCCTGGCTGCGCAGTTGCCTGGGTTGGCGCCGCATGCACAGTTCGGCCGGCAGCACGTGTTGTGACATTCTCTTCCCCCGATGCGGTCTCCGCCCCCAAGGGGCGACTGGTTGTCATAACTACATGATGAGACAAGGTAAACACAAGTCAAAAAAAGTGCAGCAATCACTGGCATTTTTCAGAATAGCTGCAATAACCATAAGTGCTCATATCTGCAGTAAAAACTGCAATTAACCCAAGGAGAGCGCGCTATGGATAGCAAACACCCCCGTCTCAGGCTGGGCGCCATCGCCCTGCTGGTGAGTGGCCTGCTCGGCTGCCAGCAAGACAGCAGTGAGCCGCCGCCCGGCAACACCCTCTATCTCAACGGCAAGATCCACACCCAGGATGGGCAACGCAGCCAGGCCGAGGCCATGGTGGTGCAAGGGGGCAAGTTCACTTATGTGGGCTCACGCGCGGGGGCCGAGGCCTTGAAGAACAGTGCGACCCAGGTGGTGGATCTGCAAGGGAGGATGGTGCTGCCCGGCCTGCACGACAACCACATCCACCTGCTCGGCACGGTTGCGCTCGACATGTGCGATCTGGACGGCCAGAGCGTCAACCTGGATCAGCTCGCGGCCAAGGTCAGCGAGTGCCTGCCCCGCTACGCCCCGGCCCCCGGGGACTGGCTGGTGGTCAACCAGTGGTCGCCCTATGACGGCAACACCCCCACCGCCACCCATGCCACCCTGCTGGCGGCCCTGGATGCGGCGGCACCGAACAACCCGGTGATGCTGGCCGGGGTCGACGGCCATGCCGGCGGCTACAACTCACAGGCGCTAGCGCTGGCACAGGACGAAGATGGCAATGTGGTCGGCTTCAATGCCACCACCCTGGCCCCGGGCGGCGTGTTCGAGGCCTTCATCCCCTATGTGGATCTGGCGACCGGCGTGATCCGGGACGCGGCCCGCAGCGCCATTGCGGTCCCCGACACCGGGGTGCTGAGCGCGGAGGGGGAACAGGCGGAGGCCCAGTATGACAAGATACTCCCCGCCATCTCCGAGCTGATGGCGTCCCGCGGCATCACGGGGGTGCAGGATGCCTGCGCCAACGACTTCATCCGGGATCGGATGCTCAAGATGCAGGACCAGGATCTGCTGCACATGCGCGTCACCGCCGCCACCTGCTTCAACCAGGATGACTACAGCGGCAAGCTGGACATCGACGGGCACCTGGCCAAGGCGAACCAGGTGCGTGACGCCTTCGCAGGCAACCCCCTGATCAAGGCCGATGCGGTCAAGATCTTCCTCGACGGCGTGCTGGAGGGGGATCCCTTCACCAGCCCCCCCTTCCTGCCCAACGCCGGCATGCTGGAGAACTACCACAGTCCTCATCTGGCCCTGGATCCCGACAGCGGCGAGGTGAGCATCACAGCGGACAGCGAGGATGCGGGCAGCAACGGCATAGTCAACTACAAGGAGGCGGATCTGACGCGCTACGTCACTGCGCTGGATGGGGCCGGATTTGGCATCCACATGCACAGCATCGGCGATCGCAGCACCCGGGTAGCCCTCGATGCCCTGGAGGCGGCCCGCGCCAGCAACGGGGAGAGCGGCATCCCCCACACCCTGGCCCACCTGCAGGTGGTGCACCCGGACGATCAGAAACGCCTCGGCGAACTTGGCCTCTACCTCACCTTCACCTATGCTTGGACCACGCCCCAGCTTGCCTACGACATGCTGGTCAGCCCCTTCATCCAGCCAACCAGGGTGGGACAGTCCCTGAGCGAGGCCATCTACGACCCCATGGGCTATCTCCATGACGCCCTCTACCCGGTCGAGAGTTCGCGCCAGGCTGGCGCCGTGCTGGTGGCGGGCAGCGACGCCCCGGTGGACAGCCGGGACCCGCGCCCGTTCGAGAACATGGCCGCCGGCATAGTGAAGGCGGCCGGCAGCGGCGATGATTTCAGGGCCAGTCAGCGCACCTCCCTTGTCGAGATGCTGGCCGCCTACACCATCAACGGCGCCAGGGCGGTACGTCAGGAGGCGATCACCGGCTCCATCGAGGCGGGCAAGTCGGCGGACTTCATCGTGCTGGACCGGGACCTGTTCGCCCTGGTCAAGGCCGGCACGCCGGAGCAGATCGCACAGACCCGGGTCGAGCAGACGGTCTTCATGGGGGAGACCGTCTACCCCAAACCCTGAACAAAACGGGCCCCGCAAGGGGCCCGCTTCTTATGGCTCGCAGGCGGGCGCCTCCTCCGCCTGCCCGGGTTGCAGGGCCAGGGTGAAGAGGGCCGCCACCATGTCGGACTGGGTGATGATGCCCACCAGCCGCTCTCCTTCCACCACAGGCATGTGGTGCAAGCCCCCGTCGGAGAAGGCTTCTACCAGATCGTAGAGGGGTTGGTAGCGCCGCGCCGTCCGTACCTCCCGGGTCATCAGATCCGCCACCCGCAATTGCTCGAGCGCCTCCCGCCCCCTGGGCTGGCGGCTCTCCCTGTCGATCATCAGATCATGCAGGGTGATGATGCCCGCCAATCGGCCCTCTTCGTCCGCCACCGGCAACGCCTTGATCTGATGATGAGAGAGCAAATCCCAGGCCGCCATGGCTGACGCCTCTGGGGAGCTGACCACCAGATCCCGCGACATCACATCCTGACAGCGCACCGTGCCCACTCGCCCCCGCAGGGCGTGCAACTGGGCCTCCTGCAGCAGCTCCTGCAGATCCTGGCGGCTGATGTCGAGCAGCTCCCCGTGCTTGTCCAGGGCAAAGTCGATGTCCTGGGTGGCCAACCGGGCGCTCGGCTGGGGATCCGCCGTCTGGTGACGATTGGGCGCCACCTTGCCGCCATTGGGATAACGGCGCCCCAGGGCGCGGTTGTAGAGCAGCCCCAGGCTCAGCAACAGCAGGGAGTTGAGCAGCACAGGCAGCAGCACATAACCCACCCCCAGCGCCCGGATCCCCTCGCCGCCTATGACGGCGGTCAGGGCCACGGCCCCGCCGGGCGGGTGCAGGCTGCGGGTGAGGAACATGGCGGCGATGGCCAGCATCACCGCCAGGGCCGAGGCGAGGGCCATGTCCGGCACCAGGCTGGCACTCAGTACCCCCATCAAGGCCGAGACCCCGTTGCCCACCAGGATGGACCAGGGCTGGGCCAGAGGGCTCGCCGGGGCGGCAAACAGCAGCACGGCGGAGGCTCCCATGGGGGCAATCAGCCAGTGCACCTCCAGCCCCAACCCCCACTGGCAGAGCCAGGCGGTGCCCAGCAATCCGACGAAGGCGCCGAGGGCACCGTAACAACTCTCTTTGAGGCTGGTATTGGTCGATACCGGCAAAAAATCCCTGAACTGCATCCTGCTCCCGAAGACGATAACATTTATTTCAAATGCGCAATTCTAGCCAGTAACCCCGGTCCAATACCAGCCCGCCAGGGGTTAACCACCCGGCTTATCGCCCGCTGATCCTGCCGCCACCGGCTCCACGGCACTTTTTCCTCCCTCTTAACGCTGGCTTAAGGGTCGGCTGTCACCTTGCTGCCATCCTCATGAACGGAGCCAAACGCTATGAAGACTCTCAGAGATGCCCTGCGCCGCTTCGATGGCCAGCGCCGCAGCTGGACCGCCGGGCTGGAGCGGGCCACCCTCGCCTGGCTGGCCGGACGGGGCCGCCTGCCCCCCTCACCTCAGGCGCCCCGGCGGATCCTGGTCATTCGCAGCACCCACCGCATCGGCAACAACCTCTTCCTGCTGCCCTTCCTGCAGCGGCTGAGACGGGATCACCCCACAGCCGAGATCGAGCTGGTGTGCAGCGGCGGTTCCTTGCTCCCCTTTCTCGCCGATCTGCAACTGGGGGCCATCCATCGGATCCGCTTGCAGGGCAAGCAGCTGATCGGCGCCCTTGCGGTGCTATGGCGCCTGCGCCAGCGGCACTATGACAGCGTCTATGTGCCCTTCGCCTCCAGCACGGATCACCTGATCGCCGCCTGGGTGCGGGCCGGCGAGAAGATCGGCTTTGACGACGCCAAGGGGGATGCCCTGTTCGATCAGCCCCTTAGCCCCGACAGTGGCTGCCACTACGCCCACCAGCCCCTGCAACTGCTCGGTTGCCATGGCAACCCGGCGGAGCAGATTGAGCTTGGCAGCGTGCTCCTGGCCCCCTGCCCGCCGCTGGCCGCGTTGCGGCGGGCCCACCCGGGCCACCCCCTCATCGGCTTCTTCACCGGCGCCCGCAAGGGCAAGGGGCTCTCCGCCACCCAGTGGCGGCGACTGCTCGGGGAGCTACGCCGCCACAGTCCGGATGCCCTGCTGATCCAGCTCGAAGATCCGGCTTCCCCCCAACCCCTGCTGGGGGATCTGCACCTATCCCTGGCCAGCATGAGCGAGCTGGCCCGCTTCACCCGCGGCCTCGCCCTCTTCGTCAGTTGCGACACAGGTCCCCTGCATCTGGCGGCCGCGAGCGGCGTGCCCTGCCTCGGACTCTTCACCCAGACAGACCCGGCGCGCTACGGCTGCCTCGGCGCCCAGCACCTCAATCTGGTGATCGAGGATCGCAACGCCATCCCCCTCGACGGGCGCTGGCTGGCCGAGGCGCTGGCGCGGGAGGCACCATCGCAGGGGTGGCACAGGCCGCAAAGCCCAGCACCATACCCGCAAACCGGCGCCCCCCTGCTGCTTACCCCCTGAGGGGCTTAAGGCCCTCATGCAAAAAAGAGGGAAGGCCTGCGCCTTCCCTCTGCCGTTATCTCAGTGCTCTTGCGTTGTCTGCCGAGCGGTAAGAGCCTGCTCAGGCCAGTTCGGCTCGCAGCGCCCGGGTCGCATCGACCATCACCTTGAGGGCAGCCGTGGTCTCTTCCCAGCCGCGGGTCTTGAGGCCGCAGTCCGGGTTGACCCAGAGCCGCTCGGCCGGGATCTGTCTGGCCGCCTTGCGGATCAGATCCTCAATCCAGCCCTGGCTCGGCACGTTCGGGGAGTGGATGTCGTAGACGCCCGGCCCGATCTCGTTGGGGTAGTTGAAGCGCTCGAACGCCTCGAGCAACTGCATCTGGCTGCGGCTGGTCTCTATGGTGATGACGTCCGCGTCCAGCGCCGCCACCGCCTCTATGATGAGGTTGAAGTCGCTGTAACACATGTGGGTGTGGATCTGGGTGCTGTCCACCACTGGGCTGGCGCTCAGGCGGAAGGCGCGCACCGCCCAATCCAGGTAAGCCTGATGATCCTGCTTGCGCAGGGGCAGCCCTTCGCGGATGGCCGGTTCGTCGATCTGGATGATCTTGATGCCGGCGGCTTCGAGATCTGCCACCTCGTCGCGAATGGCCAGGCCAATTTGCAGGGCGGACTGCTCGCGGCTCACGTCTTCCCGGGGGAAGGACCAGCAGAGTATGGTCACCGGCCCGGTCAGCATCCCCTTGACCGGCTTGTCGGTCAGACTCTGGGCGAACTTGGTCCACGCCAGCGTCATGGGGGTCGGGCGGTCAATATCCCGGGTGATCACCGGCGGCTTGACGCAGCGGGAGCCATAGCTCTGCACCCAGCCGAAGCGGGTGATGGCAAAGCCGTCCAGCAGTTCGCCGAAATACTCCACCATGTCGTTGCGCTCGGCCTCGCCGTGCACCAGCACGTCCAGCCCGATTGCTTCCTGACGCGCGATGGCATCCTTGATCTGGGCCTGAATGCCCGCCTCGTAAGCTGCGTCGTCGATGCGACCGGCCCGCCACTCCTGGCGCAGCAACCGGATGTCGGAGGTCTGCGGGAAGGAGCCTATGGTAGTGGTGGGCAAGAGCGGCAGCTTGAGATCAATGCGCTGGGCCTCGGCGCGTACCGGATAGGCGCTTTGGCGGTCAAAATCGCTGTTGGTGAGGCTGGCCAGACGGGACTGCACCGCGCGCTTGTGGACCCGGCTGTCGGACTCCCGATCGACGATGGGCTGGCTGTAGGCGCTGATCTTGTCCAGATCCCCTCCGTCCAGGTAGTCGGAGAGCAGCCCCAGCTCGTAGCACTTTTGCAGGGCGAAGGCGAACCAGCTGCGGGTCTGGGGATCCAGCTCGTGCTCCAGGGTCAAGTCCACCGGGCTGTGCAGCAGGGAGCAGGAAGAGGCCACCCAGAGCCGCTCACCGAGCTTGGCTTTCAATGCTTTCAGGGTCGGCGCCAGCTTGCCCAGGTTGGCACGCCAGACGTTGCGACCGTTGATGACGCCAGCGGAAAGCACCCACTGGGCCGGCAAGTGCGGGACCAGGGTCTCCAGCTGCTCGGGCGCCGCCACCAGATCCAGGTGCAGGCCATCCACCTTAAGGCTGGTGATGATGTCGCGCTGATGGGCTACCGAGCCGAAATAGGTGGTGAGCAGCAGCTTGCAGGGACCGCTCAGGCGCTCATAGGCGTTGAGGTAGGCCAGGCGCCACTCGTCCGGCAGGTCCAGCGCCAGGGCCGGCTCGTCGATCTGCACCCACTCCACCCCTTGGGCGGCGAGCTTGGCCAGGATCTCCTGATAGACGATCAGCAGGCGGTCGAGCAGCTCGAGGCGGGAGAAGCCGCTCTCTTTCTCCTTGCCAAGCCAGAGGTAGGAGACTGGCCCCAGCAGTACCGCCTTGACCGGCAGCCCCAGCGCCTTGGCCTCTTCCACCTCTTCAAAGAGTTGGCTCCAGCCCAGCTTGAAGCGCTGGTCGCGGCTGAACTCGGGCACCAGGTAGTGATAGTTGGTGTTGAACCACTTGGTCATCTCGGCGGCGGCAGCCGCCGGGCCTGTGGGCGCACGGCCACGGGCCACCCGGAACAGGGTGTCGAGATCGGTGTCGCTCTTACCATCGACAACATGGCGGTGACGGGCAGGCACGGCGTCCACCAGCAGGCTGGTACCGAGCACCTGATCGTACCAGGCAAAATCCCCCACCGGCAGCAGGTTGACCCCGGCGGTACGCTGCGCCTGCCAGTGGCGCTCCCGCAGGCTCTTGCCCACGGCGACCAGCTCGGCCTGGGTGGTCTCGCCGCGCCAGTAGGATTCCAGGGCAAATTTCAACTCGCGCTTGGCGCCGATACGGGGGAAGCCCAGGGTGTGTGCTCGTGTCATAGGTCCAATTCCTTATGCTCATTCATCTGATGAGAAACTGGATGATTTAGCCATCCAGATGTTTACACATCTAGAGTGACGAGATAAGGTGGCCTTGGCTATTGAATCCTCTTCAACTGGCTCTCAAGAAATCCTCAACTGACGCACAAAGGAGCAGTGCCATGGGTGTGCCCAACCAGTCGACCAGCCATCAGAACACCAACGCGGGCATCGATCTCAAGCACCTGAAGACCATCAGCGCCCTGGCCGAGCAGGGTTCACTGGCGGGGGCGGCCCTCTGCCTCAACCTCACCCAGTCAGCCCTCTCCCACCAGTTGAAAGAGCTGGAGACCCGCCTCAATCTGGAGCTTTATCTGCGCAAAAGCCGCCCCCTGGTATTGACGGCAGCCGGCCAGCATCTGCTGGCCCTGGCCCGTCAGGTGCTGCCCGCCCTGGCCCAGACCGAGCGCCAGCTGCTGGCCCTGCACAGCGGCGATGCGGGCAGGCTGCACCTGGCGCTGGATTGCCACAGCTGCATCCAGTGGCTGCTGCCGCTGTTGCCGGGCTTTCGCCGCCAGTGGCCCGGGGTGGCGCTCGAGGTGGAGTCGGTACCCGGCTTCGATGCCATCAGCGCCCTGCTCGGCGGCCAGCTCGACTTGCTGCTCACCTCGGACGTGCAGGCCCGCGGGGATCTCCACTTCGAGCCCCTGTTCGCCTTCGATCTCACCCTGGTGATGGCGCCGGACCACTCCCTCTGTCACCAGGCCAAGATAGCCCCTGAGGATCTCAAGCAGGAGGTGCTGCTGGTCTACCCGGTGGAGCGGGCCCGGATGGACGTGTTCCGCCGCTTCCTGCAACCCGCCGGGGTGGAGCCCGCCCGCTGCAAGCCGGTGGACAACACCTCGGTCATGCTGCAGATGGCCGCCGCGGGACTTGGTGTCGCCGCCCTGCCGCGCTGGGCCAGCGAGGAGTTCGTGCGCCAGGGCTTGCTCGAGGCGCGCCCCCTGGGCAGCGGGATCCGCCGCCATATGTACGGGGCCGTGCGGGCCGCTGATCGGGATCAGCCCTGCCTGCAGAGCCTGTTCGAGCGCATTCGCAGCCAGATGGCCGAGCAGTAAAGGGCATGAAAAAGCCGCCCCTGGGGGCGGCGCTCACGCAGCTCGATGTGCCTGCTCTCAGGCGCCTCAGGATCCCTAGTCGCAGCTGGCGGCTCCCTGCCGTCTCGGGCAGTTGCCACAAAGCTCCCCATCCCCTCGCCTGTAGTGCAGGCAGCAGCGCTGGCGCACATAGCCAGGGAAGGCCTCATCCCGGGGGAGCGAGGCCGGGCGCCAGCCCGCCAGATGCCCGGCGGGCAGGCCGCAGGCGGCGAGCCAGAGCGGCGCATGGGCTTGGACCACCTCTGGGCTTATCTCCCCGAAAAAATCCGGTACCCGCACCAGGGCCGCCAGCAGATCGTCCGACAGGAGCGGGCGCACGAAGCCGGGGCGCAGCCGCTGCACCTCCCCAAGCAACACGAACAACTCCTGCCAGTGGGCCTGCAACCGCTCACCCGCCGTCTTGATCAGGCTCTTTACCTCCCCCTTGATCATGGGCTCCGCCGGCAGGCTGAAGCCGGACACCAGCCCCTCCTGATAGCTCTGCCCCATCCGATCCAGAGCGGGCACGGCCCCCACCCGATAGACGGCCACCATGGCGAGGTAGATGGACTGCCAGCAGAGCATGCCCCAGCTGCGGGTCAACCAGTAGGCCGCCCCCGCCTCAGGGTACGCCTGCTGCCAGTGGCCATGCAGGGCAGCCGCGACGTCACTCGGGGCGCCATGAGGGGACGCCATCAGCAGAGCGGGGGACTCTCCCGCCAGCCGTCCCTTGAGGGAGGGGATGAGCCCGGCCGCCGCCGCAAACAGGGCGTCGTGATCCGCCAGCAGGGTATGCTGGCTGTGCACCGCCAGAGTGCCGAGGCCGCGAGGCAGGGCGTGCTGGCGGCCATCGGGCCCCGCAGAGAGGGCATGCCCCGGCGCAGGTCCGGGGCGCAAGGTCAGAATACGTATTTGAGTCGAGCCTCCACATTGCGCTCAGCCCCGAACCAGCAGTTGTTCTGGTCGTAGCAGGAGTAGTAGGTCTTGTTAAGCAGGTTGCTGGCGCTAAGGGATGCCCCCACCCCCTTCAGGCTCGCGCTGAGGGCGGCGAGATCATAGGAGGCGGACATGTCCATCAGCAGATAATCCGGCACTGTGTCGGTGTTGGCGGCATCGAGCTGGGCCTCCCCCACGTAGCGCAGGCCGGCGCCGACCCGCATCCCCTCCAGGCTGCCGCCCGCCTGGTAGTTGCTCCACAAGGAGGCCATCTGCCTGGGCACCCAGACCGGGGTCTTGCCCTGCAAGTCTGTGGTGTCGCGGGTGATCTCCATGTCCTGGCGGGTATAGCTCAGCGCCAGATCCAGCCGGCTGGTGAGATCGGCGCGCCCTTCCAGCTCTATCCCCTTGGAGACGATTTCGCCGGTCTGCAGCTTGGGCCCGTAGACGTTGTCCGGATCCGTCACCAGGGCGTTCTCCTTGGTGATATGGAAGGCGGCGACGGTGAAGGTCTTGCTCATGTCCTCGGAGAGGAACTTGAGCCCCCCCTCCCACTGGTGGCCAGTAGAGGGATCGAACGCCTTGCCGCTCTTGTCCGCCCCCGGCACCGGCTCGAAGCTCTCGGCATAGCTCACATAGGGTGACAAGCCGTAGTCCAGCTCGTAGAGGGCGCCGAGGCGGAAGGAGAGGTTGTCCTGATCGATCTGGGCCAGGGACTGGCTGGCGGCCCCCAGGTAGAGACCGCGGCTGTCGGTGTCCATCCGGTAGCTGTCGTAGCGGGCGCCGCCTATGGCCACCAGCCGGTCCAGACGCACCTGATCCTGCAGATAGACGCCGGTCTGGGACTGACGGATGGTCTTGCGATCCTCATAGGAGAAGGCCAGGGCATCCGGCCGGATCTGGTTGTGGTCCGGGTTGAAGATGTCGATGGCGGGGGCAGAGTAGTCGAGGGTGTCCTGATAGAGGATACGCGCGTCCAGATATTGATAGTCGACCCCGAGCAACAGGTTGTGCTGGGCCGGCCCCGTCATCACCTTGCCCGCCAGCTGGTTGTCGATGACGAACCCTTTGGAATGCTCGTCGGTCAAATAAGCGTTGCGGGCCAGGGTGCGGTTGTCCGCCGCCAGCGCCGCGTTGTAGGTGTTGCGCTGATAGGCGGAGGCGTCCATGTAGCGGGCGTTTTGCAGCACCTGCCAGTTGTCGCTGAAGTCGTGGCTCAGCTTGTAGCCGAGCAGGGTCACATCCCGGTTGTACTCGTTCCAGTTCTGGTCGCCGAGGAAGCTATCGCTGCCAAGCTGCCCCAGGGGGTTGCTCTTGACCGAGCCGCTGGCGGGTACAGTGGTGTAGATGCCCGCCTCCGGGTCTTTCTGGTAGTAGAGGTTGAGGTTCAGCAGGGTGCGCTCGCCGAGCTGCCAGTCCAGGGAGGGTGCAAAGACGTAGCGCTCCTCTTCGGAGGTCACCGCCTGGCCCTCTTTCTGGCGGGCCAGCCCCACCACACGGTAGGCGAGCTGATCGTTGATGGCCCCTGTGCTGTCGAGGGTCATCTCCTTGAGAGTACCTGTCCCCGTCGCCAGGCTGACGCTGTGCTTGGCTTCACGCTGGGGGCGCTTGGCAATGAGGTTGACCATGCCGCCGGGCGGCATGCTGCCATAGAGCACCGAGGTCGGCCCCTTGAACACCTCCAGCTGCTCTATGGCCACGGGATCTATCTGGGGTTGCAGGTTCCATTCGTTGTATTGCAGCAAGAGGCCGTCATAGAAGTTCTGGTAGTTGTCAAAGCCGCGGATGTTGAACAGATCCAGCCGGTTGACCGCCCCGCCGCGCAGCTCGGTATTGACCCCGGGCACGTAGCGCAGCGCCTCGCTCACCGAGCTCACGCCACGCTGTTCCAGGGTCTCGCTCTCCACTACCGAGATGGCCTGGGGCGTCTCTATGGGATCGAGCCGGGTCTTGGTCGCGGTGTTGCGATAGGTCTGACCCAGCACCGTCAAGGTCTCGTCGGCCAGCGCCGCGTCCTGGCTGCTGGGCGCGGCGGCCAGCACAGAGCCTGCCAACAGGGTGGAGATGGTCGCGGCGACCACGGTCAATGGGGGGTGAACAAGTTGCATCTGATCCTCGACTGCCTACTGCATGTGAATAGTAACAAATATCATTTGCATTTTATTGTTCTAATTTGCCCCGGAATTAACAATTTGGGGCATGTTGGCGGGTCAGTGACAAAGAAAGGGGGAGAGAAGGGCGCCATCTGACTTCGTGACGAGTGAAATAGAGTGCAGGGGAAGCCAAATGGAGAGGATGCGGCCTGGGGCTGGTCTGGATGCGCTTTCGCCGGGGTGGCCTCAAGGCCCCCTGCCCTGCTGGCCGAACCGGGCCGGATCAGCCCTCGCATCCGACCTTCGTTTTAGAGTTTTTGCTCTTTTTTCATCCACACCCTTGATCCGGGTCAAGCCCTGCCGACAGGGATGGCGATAGTATGCGGCCCCTTTTATCAGTCCTGTTTGAGACGATACGAGGCCAAACGATCACGCCAATGAATGACATCATCAAGAAAGATCTGCACTGTCACACCCAGCTCCACGTCTCCTTCGCCGTGATAGTGCTGACCCTGCTCACCGCCCTGGTGGGGGTCAGCTGCAGCATCCAGCGTGCGGCCGAGGTGAAGTATCACAAGGTGGCCGCCATGTTCGTGCACAACATGGCGACCCAGTTCATCGCGTTGCAATTCAAGCCGCTGGAGCACGTCCTCAACGAGACCGGCAGCTTTATTGACAAGCCCGCCCTGCAGGCCTTCCTCGGTAACGGGCACGCCCCCCTTCGCATGACCCTGATGCAAACGTTGTCCCTCACCCCCTATGTGAAAAGCATCCTGGTCGCCGATCAGCAGGGGCATTTCAACTCTGTCCCCCACCTGCCGGTCGAGGCGGACTTTGATGCCAGGGAGCGGCCCTGGTTCAAATCCGCTACCTCCCGCCCCCTCTTCGTCAGCTACACGGACCACTACGCCAGCAGGATTGACCAGCAGCGGACCATTTCCGTCTCCCGGCCCATCGTCGACAGGGAGGGCTTTCCCCTCGGCACCCTGGCCATGGAGCTCGATCTCGAGCAGATGAGCCATCCCCTGCGCCTGCTCAAGAGCCCCCTCAAGGGGGAGTTCTATCTCATCGCCCGTACCGGCGACACCCTGCTGCACGCCAATGTGGGCAACCTGTTTCACCGCCAGCTGGCGCCACGGCTCATCGCACAGATGACCAACGGGGCCGACCATCTCTATGACGCCGAGCACCAGACCCATGTCTACTACTACGCCTTCTCCAACCCGGACTGGTTCGCCATCTACACCGTCAGCGACGCCGAGTTCAAGGAGGCCAGCCACAGCGAATCCTATCAGTTGCAGATCGCCGTGGCGGGCTGCCTGCTGATCTGCCTGCTCTGCTGGGGCTCACTGCGCCATGCCATCAACAAGATGATCGTCGAGATCATCGCCCTGATGCGCGTCGGCCGCATCGACATGAGCAAGCCCGGAGAGCTGCTGCGCCAGGAGATCCAAAGCGCCCATCACCAGATGCAGGAGGCCGTCGCCGCCTCCAACACGGATGCCCTGACCGGCCTCTTCAATCGCCGCAGCTTCGATCAGGATCTGGCCAGCCATCTGGCTGATGGCGGCCCCTTCTCCCTCGGCATGATAGATCTGGACAACTTCAAGTCCATCAACGACCAGCTGGGGCACCTGGTGGGCGACAGCGTCCTCCAGGCCGTGGCGCAGGAAGGGGTGACGGTGGCCGACGGCCTGGCCAGGCTCTACCGGTACGGCGGGGAGGAGCTGGCCATCCTGATCCCGGGGGAAGACGAGACCCAGGCACTGGCCCTGCTGGGGCGCTGGCGCCTGCGAGTCCTGCAGCGTCAATGGCGAGAGGCCGGACTGGTGGTGACCTTCTCGGCGGGGCTGGGGCTGTGGCGCCATGAATCGGCCGCACAGCTGATAGCAAGGGTCGATCGGGCACTCTATCAGGCCAAGGAGGCGGGCAAGAACCGGGTTCACCCGGCAAACTGACGGGGCTGGCCATCTGGCGTCATACGGGCAGGATGAAAGGCCCCGTTGCCGAGCCTAGCGGGGCGCTATGGGTAGCCAGTACTCCATGGAGGCATCGGGCTGCTGGCCGTCAAAGCCCGGGGCATAGCGCTCCAGCTCGAAGCCATCCAGCCCGCGATAGCTGGAAGAGGGCAGCCAGTGCAGGATGAACCAGTTGAGGCACTGCCCAAGCGTATCGATGGGACCCAGGTGGCTGAGCACCGCATACTCCTGTGCCGGCACCCTGAGGCGCGCCAGCCCGAGGCCGGGCTCACTCCCCTCCTCTGCCGCCACCCCGGCCCAGTAAGGCAGCCGCTCCCCCGCCCCCGACACGTCCACCACCCCCAGCAGCTCGCTGGAGGACAGGCGTCCCCCCGCCTCGCGCCAGGCGCCCCAGATGGCGGGCACCGTCTGCTGAAAATCGGGCGCCTTCGCAAAGAGGCCCCGGATCTCCCCCCTGACGCCGTGCAGGGTGAACCCAGGCCGGCTCTCCACCCGCACCTGCACCAGTCTGGGGGGACTGGCCAGGGGCATGGGGACCCGTACCAGGGGGGTACGTAGCCCCAGCCGCAGGCCCCGCTTGCGATAGGCCAGGGGGGAGCAGCCAAAGTGCTGCTTGAAGGCCCGGCTGAAGCTGACTTCCGAGCCAAAACCGTGATTCAGCGCCAGATCCAGCACCCGCTGACGGCTCGAGAGCAGCGCCTCCGCCGCCAGGCTCAGCTTCAACTCGCGCACATAGTGGGCCACCGTCTGGCCGGTCTCGTGCAAGAAGACCCGCTGCAACTGCCAGCGCGACCAGCAGCTCTGCTCGGCCAGCTGCTCCAGCGACAGGGGCTGATCCAGGTGGGCGTGAATGTAGTCGAGCACCCGCTCGATGCGGGTGAAATGGGGGCGCGTCCGTGGCGCCGGGTCTGGGAAAGCGAGGGAGCTTGTCATGCTGTGGTCGGGCTCTGTGCCGGCGAAGGGGCGCAGTCGCCCAAGTGACCACATTAAACATGGCCGCCGTGCCGGGGGCAAGCCTTCTGCGGCCCCGGCAACCCCGGCGCCTGGCCGGTGGCGGCCCGGCTCCCTCTCGCAAGAGCCCTCCCCCAGGCGCCCCCTTGTCACAAAAGTGACGCCTTTCCCTGCCACATTGTTTGCAAACAATGTTGTCAATTGCCCCCAGGGGCACAGTTCAACTCGTGATATGCAGGGAGAGCCAAGATGAAGAAGATTGCCTTGATCACCGGAGCCCGCGGCGGCATCGGATCCGCCATCACCACCGCCTTGCTGGCCCAGGGGTATCGCATCATCGCCACTCACTCCAGCGTCAACAGTGCGGCGGCCCACGACTGGTACGCAGAGCAGGGCTATCACCAGGATCAGGTGCGGCTGCTGGCGCTGGACGTGGCCGACACCGCCATGTGCCGCGAGACCCTGGGCCGCCTGTTGCAGGAGGAGGGCCGGGTGGACGTGCTGGTCAACAACGCCGGCATCACCCGGGATGGCGCCTTCAAGCGGATGGCGCCAGATCAGTGGTTCGAGGTGATCCACACCAACCTGTGCAGCCTCTACAACGTGACCCAGCCGCTGTTCGACGCCATGTGCGAGCAGCGCGATGCCCGCATCATCAACATCTCCTCGGTCAACGGCCAGAAGGGACAGTTCGGTCAGGTTAACTACTCGGCGGCCAAGGCGGGCATGCTGGGCTTCACCAAGGCGCTGGCGGCGGAAGGGGCCCGCTTCGGGGTCACGGTCAACGCCATCGCCCCCGGCTACACCGCCACCCCCATGGTGGCGGCGATCCGCTCCGACATCCTCGACAGCATCAAGGCCGACATCCCCATGCGCCGCCTCGCCAAACCGGAGGAGATAGCCGCCGCCGTGGCCTTCCTCGCCAGCGAAGCGGGGGCCTATATCACGGGGGAGACCCTGGCCATCAACGGCGGCCTCTATATGAAGTAGCGCGGGACAAGCGGGATCCACAGGGGGCAGCCAACGGGCTGCCCTCTTTATTGGCCAGCGTTACAGCGGACGCACCGTCCCCCCTGGCTCGGCGAAATGGCTGCGCAGGGCGGTGATCACCCGCCGCACCTTCTCCGGGATCTCCCGCTGCGGCGTGATGGCGTGGATCTCCATGGGCGGCACCCGAAAGCCCGGCAGCAGTTCCAGCAGGCGGCCCTGGGCGAGATCCTCGCCAACCTCCCCCTCGGGTTGCAGGGAGATCCCCTGCCCCGCCAGGGCAAACTGGCGCAGGGGCAGGACGTTGTTGCAGAGCACCCTGGGTTTGAACCTCACCCTGTGCTCGCCCCCTCGCTCGTCAAGGAGCAGCAAGCCGCTCCCCAGCATGTCGCCACTGAGCCAGTCGTGGGTCGCCAGATCGGCGGGGGTGCGCGGCGTCCCCTTGCGCGCCAGGTAGGCGGGGGCGGCGCAGAGCAGCATCCGGGTCTGGCCCAGCTTGCGGGCCACCAGGGTGGAGTCCGGCAGGGTGCCGACCCGCAGCGCCACGTCGATGCGCTCGGCAATGAGATCCCGCTTCTCGTCGTCGGCGATGATCTGGATGCAGAGGCCCGGATGGGCCTGCAACAGGGGTGACAAGGCCAGCGCCAGCGGCTGGCCCGCCATGCCCACGGGCGCGGTGATCCGCACCTCCCCGAGCAGGCTGTCGCGCACTTCCGAGAGGCGCAGTTCGGTCTGGTTGAGGGTCTGTTGCAGGGACTGGCACCCCTGCCACACCACCTCTCCCGCCTCGGTCAGGCTGAGGCGGCGGGTGGAGCGATGGAGCAGGGTGAGGCCGAGCAGGCTCTCCAGCTGGCCTATATGCTGGCTGACCGCGGAGGGGGTCATGCCGAGGGCCTTGGCGGCCCCCGTCATGGTGCCCGCCTCCACCACGGCGGCGAAGATGGCGTAACGTCTGAGCTGATCCATTATTAAATCCAGCTTACAAGTGAATGCAATTTACAGGTGATTATTAAATCACATCCGGGGGCGTAGGATAGCCTCATTCCCACAGTGAAGGAGACGTCTCCATGAAAATTGCCCTCATAGGTGCCAGCGGTTTTGTCGGTTCAGCCATCCTCGATGAGGCCGTCAGCCGTGGCCATCACGTCACCGCCATAGTGCGCGACACAAGTAAAGTCGCCCCCCACCCGCAGATCACCACAGTGGCGGTAGATGCCCAGGACCCGCAGGCGCTGGCCGACGTGCTCAAGGGGCAGGACAGGGTGATCAGCGCCTACAACCCGGGCTGGAGTGCCCCTGATATCCATGATCAGTACCTCAAGGGCGCCAGCGCCATTGTCGAGGCAGCCAAAGCCGCCCACAGCTGGTTGCTGGTGGTCGGCGGTGCCGGCAGCCTGGAGATAGCCCCCGGCGTGCAGCTGGTGGATACCCCGGACTTCCCGGCCGAGTGGAAGCAAGGGGCGCTTGCGGCCCGCGACGGTCTCACCGCCCTGCGCCGCGAAGCCGCCCTCGACTGGCGCTTCGTCTCCCCGCCTGTGTTCCTCGAACCCGGCGAGAAGCGCGGCGGCTATCGTCTCGGGGGCGATCAGGTGCTCTTTAGCGGCGACAAGCCTGCCGGGATCACGGTCGGGGATCTGGCGAACGCTGTGCTCAACGAAGCGGAACAACCGGCTCACCTGCGCCAGCGCTTCACCCTGGGTTACTGAAGACACTGACCGGTGCGCACCGAGCGGGCGCTCGCCCTTGCTCCTTGCGCCCCACCAACAAAGGGGAGGCTGATGCCTCCCCTTTGTTCATTCGCCTCCCACGGGCACTGCGCCTTCCCTGCCCCTGGCGGATGCATGGGCAAGGCGATCGTCAGGGGCGCATTTTCTCCGTGCAATCGACAGGCTGCCCCACAGGGCTCGAATTCTATTTCGACTTTTGTATATAACTAAGAATATTTTGTTGCTTCCACCTTATAACCCCGAACAGTAGCATCCCCCTCAACCCAAATGGTGCCATCGTGAGCCACAGACCCCGACTCCTGCCACGAACCACACCGCCGTCTTTGTACCGGAGCCTCGGGACTGCACCCGACATCCGGCAAGTGAGGAGATGCACATGGAACATTCATCACTGCCCATCATCGACTATGCCGCGATCAATGGCCCCCCCGAGGAACGTCGCCTGATGCTGGCCAAGCTTGGCCGGGCAGCCCGCGACATCGGCTTCTTCTATCTGACAGGCCATGGTCTGAGCGAAGCGGAGCAACGGGAGACCCTGGCGCTGGCGGCCCGCTTCTTCGCCCTGCCCCTGCAGGAGAAGCTGGCGGTGCAGATGGTGCACTCCCCCCACTTTCGTGGCTACAACCTGGTGGGGGCCGAGCTCACCCGGGAGCGGCCGGACAGGCGGGAGCAGTTCGACATCATGAACGAGGAGCAGGCCCTCCCCCTGGCGCAGACCGGTAAACCCTGGCAGCGGCTCACAGGGCCCAACCAGTGGCCCACCGCCCTGCCCGAGATGAAGACGCAACTGCTGGACTGGCAGGAGCGGCTGAGCGACATCACCCTCACCCTGCTCGCCGCCTTTGCCGAGGTGCTGGAGCAACCGGCCGGGGTGTTCGACGAGAGCATCCAGGGTGCCCCCTATCAGCACATGAAGCTCATTCACTACCCGGGACGGGAAGCGGGAGGCAGCGGCCAGGGGGTCGGCGCCCACAAGGATCCCGGCTACCTGACCCTGGTGATGCAGGACGATCACTCGGGGCTAGAGGTGGAGACGGCGCACGGCTGGATTTCCGCACCGCCCCTGCCCGGCGCCCTGGTGGTCAACATAGGCGAGCTGCTGGAGCTTGCCTCCAACGGCTACCTCAAGGCGACCCTGCACCGGGTGCAGAGCCCGCCCCCCGGAGTCTCGCGTCTCTCCTGCGCCTTCTTCATGGCGGCGAGACTCGATGCCACAGTGCCGCTGCTCACCCTCTCCCCCGAGCTGGCGGCGCAGGCACAAGGGCCAGAGAGCGACCCCGCCAACCCCCTCTTCTATCAGGTGGGGGAGAACGTGCTCAAGGGCAGGCTGCGCTCCCATCCCGATGTGGCGGCGCGCCACTATGCTCAGCAACACAGGGTAGCGCAGGAGCCGGTACCGGCCTGACGCCATCAAGGGGGATGGCAACAAGCTGCCATCCCGACCACAGGAGAGGGGCGCCGGCGCGGCCCCGTCCACCGATTTTCACACCAGAACAACAACGCCATAGCCTGGCGATCACGGAGCAAAACAATGAAATTCAAGACCATGAGCGTGCACAGCGGCCAGCGGATCGATCCCCAGACCGGCGCCCTCACCACACCACTCTACCAGAGCAGCACCTTCAGCTACGTCAATGCCCAGGCGGGCAAGGAGCGGTTCGCAGGCCAGGCCCCGGGCTTTATCTACAGCCGCTTCGGCAACCCCACCACCGCCGAGCTGGAGCTGAAACTGGCGGCCCTCGAGGGCGCCGACGAGGCGCTGGTGGTGGCGAGCGGCATGGCGGCGGTGAGCGCCATCCTCTATGCCCTGGCCAGCAGCGGAGATGAAGTGGCCTATGTCGGCCCGCTGTACGGCGGCACAGATGCTTTCTTGAAACAGACCTTCAGCCGGGCCGGCATCACCATCACAAGTTACGACAGCGATCAGGATCTGCTGGCCAACATCAGCCCCGCCACCAAGGTGATCCTGTTCGAGACCCTGACCAACCCCACCCTCAAGGTGGTGGATCCCCGGGTGGTGGTGGAAGCCGCCCGCAAGGTCGGCGCCATCAGCGTCTGTGACAACACCTTCCTCACCCCCTATCTGCTGCGCCCGCTGGAGCTGGGCATCGATCTGGTGATGCACAGCGGCACCAAGTACCTGGGCGGCCACGGCGACATCATCGCCGGTGTGGTGGCGGGCTCCCACGCGCTGATGAAGTCGGTGCGCACCGTGGCCCTCAAGCACATAGGCTCCCCCATTGGGCCACAGGAGGCCTACCTGCTGCAGCGCGGTGTCAAGACCCTGCCCCTGCGCATGGATGCCCACCTGCACAATGCCCAGAAGGTGGCAGACTTCCTCGCCGCCCACCCGGCGGTGAAGAAGGTGATCTACCCGGGCCTCGCCAGCCATCCGGGCCACGACGCCCTCGGCGCCTTCGCCAGCGGCTTTGGCGGCATGGTGAGCATAGAGCTGGAAGGGGGCTTTGCCCTCTGCGCCACCCTGCTCGACAGCCTGCAGCTGTTCGTGCAGGCGGTGAGCCTCGGGGATCTCGAGAGCCTGGCCTGCCATCCGGCCAGCACCACCCACGCGGCCATGGACGAGGCGAGCCGCCTCGCCGCCGGGGTCAACGACGATCTCATCCGCTTCAGCATAGGGGTGGAGGATGCCGATGATCTCATCGCCGATCTGGCGGCGGCGCTGGCCCTGATCTGACAAGGCCGCCTCTGCCCAATCGCCTCGGCAGAGCATCACGTTCGACCAGCAATAAAAAAGGGAAGGCCAGGCCTTCCCTTTCTCTCATCCCTTCCCTAGTGCGGGAAGGGGCCCTGCTCAGGCGTCGTGATAATCCTGGCAGGCGCTCAGGGTGTTCTCCATCAGGCTGGCCACCGTCATGGGTCCCACGCCACCGGGCACAGGGGTGATGAAGGCGGCATGATTGCGCGCCGTTTCAAACTCCACGTCCCCCACCAGGGAGCCGTCGGCCAGGCGGTTGATCCCCACGTCGATCACCAGGGCGCCGGGCTTGACCCACTCCCCCGGGATGAAGTTCGGCTTGCCCACCGCCACCACCAGCAGATCGGCACGGCGCACCTGGGCCTCCAGATCCTGGGTGAAGCGATGGCAGGTCGTGGTCGTACAACCCGCCAGCAACAGCTCCAGCGTCATCGGGCGACCGACTATGTTGGAGGCACCGACCACCACAGCATGCAGACCGTGGGTCTTGACGCCGGTCGCCTCTATCAGGGTCATGATCCCCTTGGGGGTGCAGGGACGCAGCGCCGGGATGCGCTGGGCCAGACGACCCACGTTGTAGGGGTGGAAACCATCCACGTCCTTGTCGGGACGAATGCGCTCCAGCACCTGGGTAGTGTCGCAATGAGCCGGCAGGGGCAGTTGCACCAGAATGCCGTCCACCTCCGCATCCTCATTGAGCCGGTCGATCAGGGCCAGCAACTCTTCCTGGGTCGCATTGGCGCTGAGATCATAGGAGCGGGAGACAAACCCCACCTCTTCACAGGCACGACGCTTGCTGCCCACATAGACCTGGGACGCCGGATCCAGCCCTACCAGGATCACCGCCAGACCCGGTGCCCGCTTGCCCAGTGCCAACCGCTGTTGGACTTGTTCGGCGACCTGATTGCGAATCGTTTGCGCAACCTGTTTTCCATCAATGATTTTGGCAGACATCGTTCTTCACTCACCATGTGTTCAACTGCCGCGCATTGTCGCATTTTTTTGGCGCGGGTGTTAGCGGCTCTCGCCTGGCGGGCAATAAGTAGGCATTTGAATTTACTGGCGGAAAAAGTCATTGACGCTGACTTTGACGCTTGGGTATGATGCCCGCCCGTTGCCCAGTCATACCGCCCCCGGTATGCTGGACGATGAGATTTCGGTGATTAGCGCAGCCCGGTAGCGCATCTGGTTTGGGACCAGAGGGTCAAAGGTTCGAATCCTTTATCACCGACCAGGTTCATCGAGACGTCTTGTGACGGCTCGATACAGAGCGCCCTTAGCTCAGTCGGATAGAGCAACGGCCTTCTAAGCCGTGGGTCGCAGGTTCGAATCCTGCAGGGCGCGCCATTAATGTGACTCTTCCCTCGAAGAGGAGCATTGAAGGCAGATTTCAGTGGTGGCTGTAGCTCAGTTGGTAGAGTCCCGGATTGTGATTCCGGTTGTCGTGGGTTCGAGCCCCATCAGCCACCCCATTATTGCCTGTTCGTGCTGAGTCAAGCCGACAGGGGCAAGCCTGACTTGCCATGAACCGGGCATCTGATGCCCTCATCAAAACCGGCCCTGCGCCGGTTTTTTTGTGCCTGCGTTCCAGACTCACCGCCTGCCCCGAGCGCTCTGCTTCCTCTTATATTCTCGTTGTTCCCCCTGCTCCCTCACGCTTGTCTCTTTGCTGGTCGGTCAGCGTCACGCCAGCCCGCCGCGTTGCCACATCGCCCGGCCTGATCACAGAAATGATCGGAGCCACCACGGCCCCCAGCTGTATCCCTGCTCACCATGATGCAGCGCAAGCTTAAATGCCGATGGCCGTGATATGGATAAAAACCAGACAAATGCCTTGCCAGCTTCCCTCATCAAGGGCAAGCAACCCCTTGCGCCCAGGCAGCACTATCACGCGTGGCCGCCGCGCCTGACACCAGGGGAAGACGGGCAGAACGTAAATAGATTGTTAAACTAGATGGTCGTGATTCATCTTTTCGTAATCCGTTCACTGCACAATAACGCAATAAATTGAAAATAAAGGAGTTATTGATAAGGACCCGAACAACAGCAGACAGCTCCCCTGCCATGACCCCACACAGCGCAGTGGAAATCTTCCCATACTAAGTTGTCAGCAATGTACATGCCCTCCAAGGAGAGACTGAGATGAGTGAAGAAAGCAAATGCCCCTTCAACCACACCGCCGGCGTCGGCAGAACCAATCGTGATTGGTGGCCGAATCAGTTGCGGCTGGATCTGCTGCACCAGCATTCCCCCAGCTCCGATCCCATGGACAAAGATTTCAACTATGCCGAGGCATTCAACAGCCTCGACTACAAGGCACTCAAGAAAGATCTGGTCAAGCTGATGACAGACTCCCAGGAGTGGTGGCCGGCGGACTTCGGTCACTACGGTCCCCAGTTCATCCGCATGACCTGGCACGCCGCAGGCACCTATCGCATCACGGATGGCCGTGGCGGTGGCGGTCGTGGCCAGCAACGCTTCGCCCCCCTCAACAGCTGGCCCGACAACGTCAACATCGACAAGTCCCGCCGCCTGCTCTGGCCCATCAAGCAGAAGTACGGCAACAAGATCTCCTGGGCCGATCTGCTGATCCTCGCCGGCAACGTCGCGCTGGAGTCCATGGGCTTTAGAACCTTCGGATTTGGTGGCGGCCGCCCGGATGTGTGGGAGCCGGATCAGGACGTCAACTGGGGTGATGAAATCGCCTGGCTCGGGGTCGACCCCGATCGGGTCAAGGGCGATCGCGAGCTCGCGGCGCCCTTTGGCGCAACCCATATGGGGCTGATCTACGTCAACCCCGAAGGCCCCAATGCCAGCGGCGACTACATGGAGGCGGCCAAAGACATCCGCTCCACCTTCGGCCGCATGGCCATGAATGACGAAGAGACGGTCGCCCTCATTGCCGGTGGCCACACCTTCGGCAAGGCCCACGGCGCCGCCCCCGAGTCCCACAAGGGGCCCGAGCCGGAGGCCGCGCCCCTGGAAGCCCAGGGCCTGGGCTGGATGAGCGACTACGGCAGCGGCCACGGCAAGGATACCGTCTCCAGCGGTCTCGAGGTGACCTGGACCAAGACCCCGGCCCTTTGGAGCAACAACTTCTTCGAGAACCTGTTCAAGTACGAGTGGGAGCTGACCAAGTCACCGGCAGGCGCCAAACAGTGGGTGGCCAAGGATGCACCGGAGATCATCCCCGATGCGCATATCCCGGGCAAGTTCCACAAGCCGACCATGCTGACCACCGACCTGACCCTGCGCTTTGACCCAGAATTCGGCAAGATCTCCCGCCACTTCTACGAGGATCCCCAGGCCTTCGCCGATGCCTTTGCCCGCGCCTGGTACAAGCTGACCCACAGGGACATGGGCCCCATCGCACGCTACCTGGGGCCGGAAGTGCCCAGCGAGGAGCTGATCTGGCAAGACCCCATCCCCGCCGTCAATCACCCCCT
This sequence comes from Aeromonas sp. R4-3, assembly GCF_040908275.1. Classification (NCBI taxonomy): domain Bacteria; kingdom Pseudomonadati; phylum Pseudomonadota; class Gammaproteobacteria; order Aeromonadales; family Aeromonadaceae; genus Aeromonas; species Aeromonas sp. R4-3. Next base: position 1,134 of record NZ_JBFODK010000019.1, on the reverse strand, counting down.
GGTCGATGACAAGGACCTGGCCGCCCTCAAGGAGAAGATCCTCGCGGCCTCCCTGACCGTCGCCGAGCTGGCATCGACCGCCTGGGCCTCTGCCGCCACCTTCCGCGGCTCTGACAAGCGGGGCGGCGCCAACGGGGCGCGCATCCGGCTCGCACCGCAAAAAGAGTGGGCAGCAAACCAACCGGCACAGCTGGCCAAGGTGCTCAAGACCCTAGAAGGCATCCAGCAGGGGTTCAACGCCTCGGCCACTGGCGGCAAGCAGGTATCCCTGGCCGATCTGATCGTGCTGGCTGGCGGCGTCGGCGTCGAGCAGGCGGCCAAACTGGCGGGGGTCACAGTGACTGTGCCCTTCACGCCGGGTCGCATGGATGCCTCCCAGGCGCAGACGGATGTCGACTCCTTTGCCGTGCTCGAACCCCTCGCCGACGGTTTTCGCAACTATCTGGGCGGTGACTACGCAGAGCTCTCGGAAGCCATGCTGGTGGACAAGGCCCAGTTGCTGACTCTCAGCGCCCCCGAGATGACGGTGCTGATCGGTGGCATGCGCGTGCTCGGCACCAACACCGGCAACTGCCACGGGGTGTTTACCGCAACGCCTGGGACCCTCTCCAACGACTTCTTCATCAACCTGCTCGACATGGGCACTGAGTGGAAACCGGCGGCAGGAGCCAAGGGCATCTACGAGGGGAGTGATCGCAAGACGGGCAAGGTCAAGTGGACCGGCACCCGCGTCGATCTGCTGTTCGGCTCTAACTCCCAGTTGCGGGCGCTGGCCGAGGTGTATGCCAGTGCGGACGGGAAAGAGAAGTTCGTGAAGGACTTCGTGGCGGCCTGGACCAAGGTGATGAACCTGGATCGCTTCGATCTCGCCTGACGCTCACTCCCTGCATGCCGCCAGGCCTGCTTCAAGGGAAATGCGTGAGAGATGACCAGGCACCACAAGACAAAAACCCGACCATAAGGTCGGGTTTTTATGTTGCCGGCGGGTCTGGATTTAACCGGACCATCATGCCCCCTTGTCGAACCAGGGTTCGAACCGAGCCGCCCATCACCGGATAAAGTAAAAGGGCCTGTCTTGCGACAGGCCCTTTTACTTTATTTGGCGGTGAGGGAGGGATTCGAACCCTCGATACG
>NZ_JBFODK010000018.1:0-8981 GCF_040908275.1 Aeromonas sp. R4-3 | reverse complement strand
TAGCCTTCCTAAGAAACACCCTCGATTGCCTGTAGGGTGAAACCAAACTCGGCGGCCCGACGGTGCAATCCCTTGACCACCCGATCGCGGTACTGCTGCTCGTAGTGATCGGCGCCGGGATCCTGATATTCCATACCAAAACGCATGGCGTTGTAGAACAAAACCGCAATCTTGCGGGCCGTGGCGGTGACCGCCTTCGCTTTGCCGATGCGCGCTGACAACCGTCGGTAGAATGCCCCCAGCGCTGTATTTGTTCTGCCGATGGTCACCGCTGCCAGTCGTAGGTGGGCGGTCACTCGATTCTTGGTCTTGCGAGTATGAGCTGACAACACCTTGCCGCCACTGATCCGGCAGCCCGGAGCCAGTGTCAGCCAGGAGGTGAAGTGTTGGGCCGTTCGCCAGCGGCTCAGATCCGTTCCACACTCGGCCACCAAACGCAGTGCCAGGTAAGGGCCAATGCCATGGATCTGGGTCAGATCGATACCAACCAGCTGATAGAGCAAGGTGCGCACATCGAAGTTGAGTGCGTTCGGCTGCCGGGTACGGTGGCGTGGCTTAGGTAGCGCTTCGCTGGGGCGGGGCTTGCCACGAGAGAGTTGCTGCAAGCTTCGGGCAATCTGTTCATCACAGAGAGAAATCTGGGCCTGGTAGGCGTCATACATGGCCAGTGCCTGACTCAAGGCAAACACATGCTCGGGCTGGTAATTGCCAACCAGCGCACGTTGGATGGTTTCGACGCTCGACTGACAGCGCAGGTCGCGCATGGCGGCGAGCATCGTGGCATTTCGCTCTCCTGCGACAATGGCACGGATGATCCGCATACCGGTGGCGCCGGTGATGTCACTCACCACATGCTGCAATTGCAGGTTCATGTGAGTTAGTGCCTTCTGCATGTGCTGGATATGGGCCGCAGCGTAATCGAGGTGACGTTCACGTAGCCGCAGATAACTGCGCAGTGCGGCGATCTCCCGTTCAGGATGGAAGCTGGCGCGCAGTAGACCGCAAGCATGCAGGCGCTGGATCCATTGCGCATCGTTGACGTCGGTTTTTCGCCCTGGTACGGCCCGGGCATCCCTGGCGTTAGCCAAGATGACCTGTAAGCCATGGGTCTCCAGGATCTCGTACACGGGTATCCAATACACGCCCGTTGACTCCATTGCCACGGTGGTGATCCCAAGCTCGACCAACCAAGCAGCCATACGCTCCAGGTCTGCCGTGAAAGCCTGAAAGGTTTGCACTGGTTCTTCGGCGAGCGCGGTGGGCACCGCAACCACATGGAACCGCGAACCGATATCGATGCCCGCAGCGCGGGCATGGATGATCGGTAAACCGTGTTCAGTGTTGTGCTTTTTCATGAATACCCCTCCATCACAAAATAGTGCCGGACGGGGACTCGGATTCGATCACATTCCTAAACGGGGTCACCAAGGTGCCACCACTCACGGGTCCGCAGCTTCCCCTGGGTCAGGTTTTTTGACGGGGACTCAGCCTCCAAAAAGCAGACGACCACTGTCCGGTGAGGTCAGTGTAGTGGACGTGTTTCTAATTCCATGGGCCACGGAGTGCCGGGGAGGCGGTTTTTTAAGATCGCCTTTTCGCGTTCCAGGCGGTTAATGCGGGCTTCCAGCTCCTAGATTTTCTGCTGCTCGGGCGTCAGCGCCTTGTCGCCGGGAGTACAGCCACTTCGTTCTGATTGCAGTTGCTGAACCCATCGGCGCAGCACCGTTTCACCAATAGCCAGTAAACGACTCGCTTCGGGAACGGAGTAGCCTTGCTCGAGCACTAGGCATGCAGCTTCCAGTTTGAACTCCGCAGTGAATGAGCGACGTTGTCTTGTCATTGACCTCTGATTAGGGTGGCGACTGTACCACCTTAAATGGTGTCCGGGGTGATTAGACCACTACATACACAACTTAAAATATAATGGCTCTATCGCGTTAGACGCCATGCGCTTTCGCCCTGTCAGGGAACTAAATTTTTCCAGATGTCATAGCCGATATACGCCAGTGTTGAGGTAGAAAATAGAGCAAAAATGATCGCAACGTAACGGAATCTACCCTGACTTGCGGCAACTTGCGCCTCCAGCTGGATCTTTTGCTCGCTCACCGCCTCGGTCAACGCCTGCTGGGCCTGCATGACGCTTTCTAGCCGTTCAGCCAACCGCTGGTCACGTTCTCGCGTCGACTGTTGCTCGCTGGCGCTCGCGACGCTGGCTTCCTCCAGGAAGCGGTTAGCAGCCAGCAGTTGCTGCAACAAGGCCTCAGCGCTGTCGATACCCGTTTGCTGATACTGCTGTATTGCTGACTGGACACTCTCATTTTGCTGTCCAAGAACATCCGACAGTTTTTCAAAGACTTCACCGGTCGCTGCTTTCAGCTGGCTATCATAGTGCGCCGATTGTTGGCTAAGCGCGGTGCTAATATCCTGCCTTTTTTCTTCGACCAGAGTCGAAATAAACTCCCGCAGCGTGCTTATCGCCTCAGGAATATAGTCATCTTGCAGTTCACATAACGATTTTTTCAGCGGTTCAATGAGGTCTTCGGTGTTTGCGCCTACCGCATTAATGGCATCATTGATTTTTTCAACCTTATCTTTGGTCTCCAGAACCTCTGTATTGAGTTTTTTTAACGAACTCTCAAGAGGATTGAGCGGCTCCTTAAGTATTTTTGCCATTAACTCGGCAAGAGCTCTTTCTTTATTCTTTATTTCACTAGTCACGCTCATGCTTTATCCAGAATGCTTTTCAGTTAGATTCATTAAGTCTTCCCGCTGATTTTTCAACGCAACGCAGGATAAAATTTGTAATAATGCATTACAATTATCTCGTTCCTGAAAGGCCGAATCCAGGCACGTATTTAATGTGTTGAGATATTCTTCATCAAGAAAGTGAACAAACTGCTCGCAGCGGGCAAGATCCTCTTGTGATTCAACGGCAATTTTCTTTAACTCGTCTTCGCGCGAGGCGGTCTGTTGCTCAAGTGAAGTCTGCTGCCGTAGGGATTTATTGTGCTCTACCCGCAGCACATCGAGAGTCATGCCCTCTTTGGTGAGTTCACTTTTGTATTCATTATGGACGTCCTCTGCGGCAGCCATCCATTGTGACGTCCACAACCGAATGACTTCTTCTTTGGCATTATCAGCGGCATGGATGACGCTGTTTTTATCCGATGAATAATTCGACGAACTCAGATAGGTGTCGATCCAATAGTCATTGAGTGTATAGCGAATAGAGCTGAAGTTTTCATCAAGAATATCCTGTACCGACTGTCTCGTAGGCTCAACATTCTTGCGGGCCACTTTTTGCCAGTAGGTCGTCTTATTTCCCACATTTAACTGGATATTTTTAATTTTAGAGCAATAGTCAGCGATCATGCTGTGTAAAGTGGTACATTTTTCGCTGCTGTAACTTCCCTTCAATTTAAAGGCTGCGGCCTCTTCCGCTGCTTTATCGATAAGCCGTTGGCTGACAGGTAGCGAGTTATCTTTTAATAATTCCTCCTTTTTATTTATTTTCTTCTGCGTCTTAGTAATAGCGTTTTCCCAAACTGTCAGTTTATCATTTGTCTCTTGTTGCTGTTTTTTTAGCCCCGACAGTTCGCTTTCGATTGCTGCCGTTTTTTTCTCCTGGATATATTTAACGCTGAGGTGGGTATCTAGGGTGCTTCGCAGCCGTCCGAGTGGGCTGGTCGATGTTGCAATTTGTTCCAACAGTTCGCTACGCAAGCGGCTGACCATGGGGGCAACCCGGGCATAAAGGGCGGGATCGTTTTCGGCCATACTCAGCCAACTGCAGCCAAACTCGAGCGGAAAGTAGAGGTTCCGATCTTTCGCCGCGTCGCTCAGGCTGTTAAAGCGTTCAATCTGTTCAATAAGGCGCTGACGTAGCTGCGTGATATCGAAAGCCGGATCGTTGCGAATCAGCGTCTTCAACGACTGGGCTGAGTAAGAAAAGGTCGTCACGATGCGAAACCGGTGCGGCATCGCCTGCCAGTCCTCAATACCCGGCAGGGTGATAACCTCCGGCTGCAGGAAGCTCAAATCGTCACCACGCCCAATCAGCAGGACCAAATCAGCGAAGGGAAGATAGGTCTTCGCCATTTGATTTACATGCTTTTGCTCTTGCATATTGGCGGGATTATCACCAGGCAGATCCAGAATACGCACGCCGGGCGCACCCGAGGTTTGTATCCTGAAAAAACTCCCCGGAATATGCACAATACAGGGGGAATCGACAACCAGTTCCCCCCGTTCCATTTGTTGCCTCAGCTGCGCTAATGCTTCTGCCATCGCATCGTCGGTGGTAAACCAGCGTGTTTTCGATTGCACAACCAATCCCCAGCGCGCGTCCGTTGAACGACGATACTCCATGGCGGTGGCAGTGGCCGATTTCCCGGCTTCGCGCCCGCCGCGCAGCACCTGCGATAGCGTTGCCATCTGCTGCAGATCGATGCCCATCAGGTCGAGCAGTAAGGTGGTTTTTCCGACCTGTGTCTTACCAAAGATGACCACGTACGGCTCGGCATTGCTTTCCCTGAGCTGTATTCTGTCCTGGACATCAGAACTCAATGTTTTAACCAGCCGATCGTAGGCGCGAAAAGCCCACTCCGACTGCCGTGACTCCAACCGCTGCCAGTAATCGATAACATTCCCGGACGTCATCTCACTCACCACGGCTGGTGATTAACACTTGCAGACCCGAAGCCGATGAACGCAGCTCAGTGCGCAGATCGTCGATGAGAGCATTGACATCGGCAATAGCTTTCGCGAGCCGATCTTTGCGCATCAGCATTTCGTCCATGTGATAACGCGCACGTAACGTTTCGCTAATCCGCTTACGCGCCGCGTTCATCGTCTCATCGAACTTATTACGTAAATGCTCAATATGATGATCATGAACACTGGCAAGCATGACATGTGCCTGGGCGCTCGCTTTTTTCTCGAAGGTGCGCATTCGCGTGAGAGCAGCGGTGGTCACGTATGCCGCCGCCACAACGGCGGTTACCGCAACGGCAGCAGGATGCATCATCACCGGTACGGGGGGAACAGGTAACCCCGTCGTCGGGTCAGTGGAAGGCTGATCCTGACCAAAGAGCGCGCCGAGGATATCAGAATCGCCGTCGCTTACCACATCAATCGCAAGTACCGCCGCCAGTGATTTTAGTGCTGTCCTGCCAAGGTCAACCCCCGCGTTGAGGGTTTCAACCCCTTCTGCCGCAACGTTACCTGTGGATGTCTCGCCCCCGTCTTGTTCAAGCGTGACGTATGGCTGCAGTTCTATGAAGATCTCAGGCATGGCGTACACAAGGCGGGTGTACTCCAGCGAGAGCGCCGGGATCAATGCCACGCTTTTCCTGAACTGTTTATTCACCACCGTGGTGTTTTGCACATTCGACGTGGGGCCATGGTTTAGCAACATTTTGATATTGCTTACTTTTTCTGCATCCAGTTGTTCGTGCTGCACGAGCTGCCCGGCGCTATTCATATAGCCAAGTGCTACCAGCTTCGGTGATACAGGCAAGTTTCGGCGCTCGTTGCCGTTTGGCATGGGCTTGAGTTTCGCCGCAGTCAGTTGTCGCAGGCTGTTCACATAGTCGTCGAAGAAATCCTCTGATGCTTCCTGCCATGAAACATCGACTAGTTTCTGCAACTTTCGTTTTGTCTCACTAGTGGTATCAAATGCATTCGATACCCAGTTGACAAACCCCTCATGCTCCTTGGCCAGCGTGCTATCCATATTCCTCTTCGCATCTTCAAAGACTTTCGTGACGCACGCTTTCACCTTTTCGTTATGTTTTTCACGCAGGTCCTGCACGGCGCTGTCAAACACCTCCAGCACTTCGGCCAGTACCTGACTGCCATCGTCCTGGCCGCCTTTGTCACTGTGGTAATACAAACGTGACTGGGTGCGGATCATATTCATGACGCGCGGCAAATCCTTACTGACGATCTCGGTAAGATGGGTTAACTGGAGATAACGGTTGGTTTGTCCGGAAAAGTTAAGGTCGTCAATGGCCCGGCGCAGGTACGGCATCCATTCTGTTATGTATTCCGGATCATCGGTGCCGGTTAAAATAATATTGTTATCCGAATGTTCGGTAGCGACATTGAAGGTTTCAGCCGCACTTTTTCTTAATTCAGCTTGCCGTTGCGGATTATGGCGATACGCTTCTGTCTTGGAGATGACAATATAAGGCTTACAATTCTTAAGCTCTTTTTCCAGCATATCTTTGACAATTTCGAGCTGCTGCTGGTTTGCAAGTCGCGTCTCGTCGGTAACGACGATACAACCGCCTGCCGCGATCATCGCCTGACGCATCAGTTCCTGCCATTCACGATTCTCACGCTCTTGTTTTTCATAGCCAGGCAGCAGTAACCAGGCTTGGTTATTGCGGGTAAAATAACGCTGCGGTACTTTCAATACTGGCAGTAAATCCCCGGCATCAGGATCACAGACCGCGCGCTGAAACTCATTGAGGTCGACGCTGACATCCTCCAGCGTCAAATCATTTCCAGTTTCGACCAGGCGGCGGACATAACCCTGCGCCACTTTAGTCTCACGACTCTCAAGGATCAGTACCGGCATTTTCTCGCCGCGTCCTTCATTACTGCGTAACCAGCCGCTACTGTCATGAGGTAGGTCATACAGGCTCGCCATCAGCGTCGTTTTACCCGCCCCTTGCGAGCCACCTATCGCCACAATCCAGGTATCGGCGAGCACCTCAGCAAGCAGCAGTCGTCTCATGACCTCAAGTAATTTTTCATCAAGCTCCTCGCCGTCAAGTGCGGAACAGGCCCCACGTAAACGACGCAAAGCATTATTCAGCGCCTTGAGCTGGATTTCAGGTGATTCCATTGCCATTTGTTATCCTCGGGAGGTCTTAAAATTTCGAAACCTGATTTTATCAGGCTCTGTCGCGTTAGGCTTGCGAACATCGAGGCAAGTTTCGCGCATCCAGGGGGCGGATTGGAAAACGGAAATTATCCTACGCTAAGCCTGTTTTTTTGAGAAGACATGAGTTGACGTGATGCATTCTGCTTTGAGAGAAAGGCGGACATTTCGTTTCGCCAAGACCTGTAGTGGTCTAATCATCACGGACACCATTTTAGGTGGTACAGTCGCCACCATGACCAGAGGTGTTCAATGACAAGACAACGTCGCTCATTCACTGCGGAGTTCAAACTGGAAGCTGCATGCCTAGTGCTCGAGCAAGGCTACTCCGTTCCCGAAGCGAGTCGTTTACTGGCTATTGGTGAAACGGTGCTGCGCCGATGGGTTCAGCAACTGCAATCAGAACGAAGTGGCTGTACTCCCGGCGACAAGGCGCTGACGCCCGAGCAGCAGAAAATCTAGGAGCTGGAAGCCCGCATTAACCGCCTGGAACGCGAAAAGGCGATCTTAAAAAACCGCCTCCCCGGCACTCCGTGGCCCATGGAATTAGAAACACGTCCACTACACTGACCTCACCGGACAGTGGTCGTCTGCTTTTTGGAGGCTGAGTCCCCGTCAAAAAACCTGACCCAGGGGAAGCTGCGGACCCGTGAGTGGTGGCACCTTGGTGACCCCGTTTAGGAATGTGATCGAATCCGAGTCCCCGTCCGGCACTATTTTGTGATGGAGGGGTATTCATGAAAAAGCACAACACTGAACACGGTTTACCGATCATCCATGCCCGCGCTGCGGGCATCGATATCGGTTCGCGGTTCCATGTGGTTGCGGTGCCCACCGCGCTCGCCGAAGAACCAGTGCAAACCTTTCAGGCTTTCACGGCAGACCTGGAGCGTATGGCTGCTTGGTTGGTCGAGCTTGGGATCACCACCGTGGCAATGGAGTCAACGGGCGTGTATTGGATACCCGTGTACGAGATCCTGGAGACCCATGGCTTACAGGTCATCTTGGCTAACGCCAGGGATGCCCGGGCCGTACCAGGGCGAAAAACCGACGTCAACGATGCGCAATGGATCCAGCGCCTGCATGCTTGCGGTCTACTGCGCGCCAGCTTCCATCCTGAACGGGAGATCGCCGCACTGCGCAGTTATCTGCGGCTACGTGAACGTCACCTCGATTACGCTGCGGCCCATATCCAGCACATGCAGAAGGCACTAACTCACATGAACCTGCAATTGCAGCATGTGGTGAGTGACATCACCGGCGCCACCGGTATGCGGATCATCCGTGCCATTGTCGCAGGAGAGCGAAATGCCACGATGCTCGCCGCCATGCGCGACCTGCGCTGTCAGTCGAGCGTCGAAACCATCCAACGTGCGCTGGTTGGCAATTACCAGCCCGAGCATGTGTTTGCCTTGAGTCAGGCACTGGCCATGTATGACGCCTACCAGGCCCAGATTTCTCTCTGTGATGAACAGATTGCCCGAAGCTTGCAGCAACTCTCTCGTGGCAAGCCCCGCCCCAGCGAAGCGCTACCTAAGCCACGCCACCGTACCCGGCAGCCGAACGCACTCAACTTCGATGTGCGCACCTTGCTCTATCAGCTGGTTGGTATCGATCTGACCCAGATCCATGGCATTGGCCCTTACCTGGCACTGCGTTTGGTGGCCGAGTGTGGAACGGATCTGAGCCGCTGGCGAACGGCCCAACACTTCACCTCCTGGCTGACACTGGCTCCGGGCTGCCGGATCAGTGGCGGCAAGGTGTTGTCAGCTCATACTCGCAAGACCAAGAATCGAGTGACCGCCCACCTACGACTGGCAGCGGTGACCATCGGCAGAACAAATACAGCGCTGGGGGCATTCTACCGACGGTTGTCAGCGCGCATCGGCAAAGCGAAGGCGGTCACCGCCACGGCCCGCAAGATTGCGGTTTTGTTCTACAACGCCATGCGTTTTGGTATGGAATATCAGGATCCCGGCGCCGATCACTACGAGCAGCAGTACCGCGATCGGGTGGTCAAGGGATTGCACCGTCGGGCCGCCGAGTTTGGTTTCACCCTACAGGCAATCGAGGGTGTTTCTTAGGAAGGCTA
>NZ_JBFODK010000017.1:0-45106 GCF_040908275.1 Aeromonas sp. R4-3 | reverse complement strand
TTCGGGTTATGAGCCCGACGAGCTACCGAGCTGCTCCACCCCGCGTCCGAATTGTGTGTCCGTTGCCAGACCTTTCCCGCAAGCTGCCGAGCAGTGGCATCTTGCGTCTTCGTCTCACCGCTGCGATGCAACACCGAGCCATGAGGACAAATAGTTGGTTGCGGGGGCCAGATTTGAACTGACGACCTTCGGGTTATGAGCCCGACGAGCTACCGAGCTGCTCCACCCCGCGTCCGTATTTTTCCGAAGTGGCCGAGCAGTAGCCAGTTCGAATCGTCTTCATCCGCTGTCACCCTGTGGGTGTTGTCGATGTCGACACTCAGATGGTTGCGGGGGCCGGATTTGAACCGACGACCTTCGGGTTATGAGCCCGACGAGCTACCGAGCTGCTCCACCCCGCGTCTGAGGTGGCCAATAATAGGCTCCAACGCTGAGATTGCAAGTAATTATCCTAAAAAAAATTTACCAGGGGATTAAACCATCAGATGCTGTGTTCTTTTGCAACAAACCGTAGTTTTTTCAGTCAACTAGGTGATCACCTTGCCGCTCAGGGCCCTTCCCTGCCAGGTTGCGCTGCCGGATCCGGCGTGCCATTCCCCTATCTATATGCATGAAAAAGCCCGCGCCTATGGGACGGCGCGGGCTTCTCTATTCTTCATGACGCGTTGCGGCGGGCTCAGACTAGCTGATGCAACACGCTGGTCGCCGCTATCTGGGCGATGATGAGACCGCACAGGGTCACGGACAACACCACGGGAGCCGTCTCCTGCTGCCGGTAGATCGGGCTGAACCAGAGCAGCAGGGCGGCGATGAGCAAGCCCGCCTGGGTCAGCACCCCGGGGATCAGGGCATCTAGCCCGGCGCCATTGTCCTGCCCGCTCACCAGCACCGCCAGCCAGATCAGGCTCAGCATGGCGGCCAGCAGCCCCGCCAACGGCAGCAGCAGGTTGAAGGCTTGCAGACGGTGACGGGCACGCAGCAGCATCAGGTGTGCGAAGGCCGAGCCCAGCAGCACCATCTGCAGTGCCCCGTTCAGCCAGCCCTGGATCTGCAGCAGGCCCAGGCCATAGAGGGCGAGTGGCATGGCAGGCAGCCACAGCAGGCTGGCGGGAATGGCGCGCTTGCCCTCGAGGCGGGACTGGGCCAGGGACAGCACTATCCCCAGGATAAGGGCGGCGCCCCCGCACCAAATCAGCCAGCCGGTCACCCCGGCTTCGATCCCCAGCATCAGGGAGAGGCCGGTGATCACCCAGATGGAGAAGAGCTGGTTGGTGATCCGCGAGCGCTGGCCCGGGCAGAGATCCCCGCGCCACAAGACGATCCCGAGCGCGATCAGGGCCCCCAGGGCCATCAGGCCGGTCAGGGAAAAGAGCCAAAAAGGAAGTTGGACGAACATAGGGTCTCCGGCAGCAAACAGAGGACAGGGCCCAAGGGCCCCGGCAACAAAAAACAAGGGGCGAGTATACCCAAACCCGCCCCCATACCCAACGCCTGCGAGACTAGCTCTGGCCTCGGGCCAGGGCGACCACCCGCGCGAACATCTGCTTGAGCATGGGGGGAATGTGTTCGCTGCCAAGGCGCTCCGCCTCCTCCACCACGGCCAGGGCCAGGCCGGGCTTGCTGCGATGGTGAATGGCCTTGGAGATGATGCGCCCGGCGTTGAGGGTGGAGCGCCCCCCTACCCCGGCCTCGCGCCGAAACACCGCCTCGAATCCGTTGTGGTAGAGGTAGTGCTCTATGTCCGCCGAGGGCAACTGGGTGATCCTGTCCCGCTCCCGCTCCCCCTTGAGCAGGGAGCGGGCGGAGCTCGCGTACTTGGCGCCCGCCTCGTCGCCGTCGGTGAGCAGGTGCCACTCTATGCCAAAGTCGCGGGCCACCTTGATGAGGGGGGCCTGGCCACACTGGGCGAACTCTATGATGCGCACCCCTTCCGCCCTCAGGCTGTAGCCGCAGATCTGGGCGAGCTCGGAGAGCAGCCAGATCTCCGTCTCCCCCTCCACCAATAACCAGCAGCGGGCAAACATCGACATGGGCCTGTTGATCCGCACGTGGAAGGCAATTTTGCGCAAGTCGTCGCTGCTGTAGCGCTCCCCCCCCAGCTGATGGCAGAGGATGTCATGCTGGCGGCGCACCAGGCGGCGCACCTGGTTAAGTGGCAGGGAAGAGAGCAGATCCCCCGAGTTGGTGGTGAGCAGCTTCTGGCCGGGCAACTGCTCGAGCAGGCCCCAGGCCAGCGCCAGCATGGTGGGGTGCAGGCGGCTCTCGGGATCTTCCAGCATCAGTATGGGCCTGGCCCCCTCCTCCAGCTCCCGGTTGCCGCGGGCATGGAGCAGCATGGCGGCCATGCCTGCCATGGCCAGTTGCAGGGCCCGGTTGTCCGCACTGCGCAGCAGCACCTGCAAGTTGCCGGGGTTGCGCAGGGTCATGGGGCGATTGACTATCTCCCGCTGGCTGCGGGGCTTGTGCTTGATGGGGGCCAGGGCGCTGAAGTAGTGCTCCATCAACTGCTGCACCGCCTGCAGCGCCTCCTTGAGCTCGGGCTCGCCGATGCGCTGGGGCTCGTCGGTCAGCTTGCCGGCAAGCTCCCCGAGCCGCTGCTCGGAGAGATCGTCCCAGGGCAGCTGCTCTATGCCGTCGCGGGCGGTACGGGCATCCCGCAGCCGGAACACAGGGTTCATGGTGATGAGCAGACGCACCAGCTCCGCGTTGTTGTCGATGGCCAGGCTCTTGCCGATGCCGTCGAGAAAGTCATGGGTGCTCTGCACGCTGCCATCGTCCAGCAGCTCGGCGCTGGCGCGATAGTGGATACGGTGGAACTTGTCCCTGTGGGGGATCCAGGCCGCGCCAAGGCGCGCCAATCGGCGGGAGTGCTGGCACATCTGGGGGCGGTACTCGCTGAAGGTGAGCACCAGTTGCAGGGTGCGCGATGGGCTCAGCTCGGGGTCTTCGGGCTGATGGAAATCATCGCGACTGAATTGATAGGGTTCGGCATCCCCCAGCAGGCACCAGAGGGCACGCAACAGGCTGGACTTGCCCCAGGCGTTCTCACCGATGAGAACAGTGGTGTGATCCAGCCCGAGCGAGAGCCGATTTATCCCGCGAAAACCTTTGACTTCAATGCGTTCCAGAAACATGCGGCCATATCCAGTCCATCCTGATGGCGCAATAGTGGCAAAGTTGCCGGAAAAATCCTATCGGGTCTTGGGGTTTTCAGCGGGAACTGTGAGGCACTACGGGTTCGGGAGGGGTAGGCAGGCAGGCGCGATCCTGAGGGGCATTCCAGTGGCTGAACCAGAGGTGGCGGGTGCGGGTCTGACGTTTGCGATGATTCAATGGGCATTCCTTTTTATGGGTAAGTGGTAGAGGGTACACCTCTTTCACCCAGAGTCTCAGCGTTATCTGTGACAAGAGAATGACAATTGGGCGCGCCACTGCCCCGGGCTCAGGCCGAACGCCTCCCGAAAGCGATTGCCAAAATGGGCCTGGGAGGAGAAACCGCACTGAGCGGCGATGCTGGCCAGGGGGTCACTCCCTGCCAGCAACTGCTTGGCCCGCTGGAGCCTGAGCCCCTGCAGGTAGCGATGGGGCGGGCAACCCAGGCTCTGGCCGAACATGCGGGCGAAGTGATATTCGCTCAGGCCCGCCTCCCGGGCGAGTTCGCCCAGGGTGACGGGCTCGGCCAGGTGGGCCAGCAGATACTCCTGCACCCGCCGGATCACCGCGGGTGCCAGGCCGCCTCGCACCTCGGGGAGCCCAGGCGCTTCACGGGTATGGTGACGATAGGCATGGAGCATCAGCATCCAGGCGCCGTGGGAGAGCGCCATGCGATCGACCCCGTTCTGCCAGTCCAGCTTCATCAGCTGTGCCTGCACCAGGGCCGCGGCCTGGGGATCCTCGATGAAGGTCTTGTCCTGCAACACCAGATGACGCCCCTCCTTGTCGCACACCTGTTCGGCGATGCGGCAGAGGTGCTCAGGGGTGAAGTAGAGGTGGAAGAAGCGAAACTCCTCGCGCACCAGCCATTCGGATCTGTGGTGATCCGGCATGATGCACACCTTGCCGGTGCCACCGTGGCCGCCGGGACCGTCGAGGCGCTCGGTCTGCTCGCCCCCCTGCAGATAGACGCTGATGGTGTGGTGACCCGGCTTGTGGTAACGGGTCTGATCGTAGCGGTTGCGCCAGCTGGCCACCCCGAGCCCGGGCTCCAGCCAGCAGGAGTCCTCCAGCCGCGCCCCCGTGCTGACCAGGGCATCGAACACCCCCGCCTGTCGTCTCTGCTGCACCTGTCTGCCTCATCCTTGTTCCCGTGCCGACATCTTATCGCGGCGGCTCGCCGAGCGCTGCTGCCGGCCACAAAAAACCGCAAGATGGTGCAAGCCAGCTCACGCCGTCCGGCCCATGCTGATCCCCATGTCACTCCCCTTTTGCTCGGATCCGCTTATGAACCTCCTGCTGTATGTTTCCACCGTCCTCATCTGGGGTAGTACCTGGATCGCCATCGCCTGGCAGCTCGGTCCCATTCCCATCGAAGTCTCTGTGCTCTACCGCTTCGCCCTGGCGGCGCTGGCGCTCTTTGCCCTGCTCACGTTAAGCGGCAAGTTCCCGCGCCTGCCCTGGGCGGGCCAGCGTTATGCGGCCCTGCTCGGCGCCCTGCTCTTCTCCACCAACTTTCTCTGCTTCTACCACGCCACCCTCTACATCCCGAGCGGCCTGTCGGCGGTGATCTTCGCCAGCGCCAGCATCTTCAACGGCCTCAACCTCTGGCTGTTCGAGGGCAAGCGCCCCGGCATGCGCTGGTTGCAGGGGTCGCTGCTGGGGCTCATGGGCACACTGCTGCTGTTCTGGCCCGTGCTGGCGGATGCGCAACTGGGTGCAAACGGCTGGAAGGGGCTGCTGTTTGCCTGTGCGGGGACCCTCTGCTTCTCCCTCGGGAACCTTGTCTCGGCTCGCGGCCAGCGCCAGGGCTATCAGGTGTTGCAGATGGTGCCCTGGGGCATGGTGTACGGGGTAGTGCTGCTGCTGGGCTGGGTCATGGTGCTGGGTCAGTCCCTGACCCTGCCGACCGAGCCCCGCTACCTCGCGGCCATGGTCTATCTGGCCATCTTCGGCTCCGTCATCGCCTTCACCGCCTACCTCACCCTGGTGGGGCGCATCGGCGCCAGCAAGGCGGCCTATGCTACTGTTCTGTTTCCCCTGGTGGCGCTGAGCCTCTCCACCCTGTATGAGGGCTTCGTCTGGCAGACGGTCTCCATCCTGGGTGTGGTGGTGAGCCTTATCGGCAACCTGGTGATCTTCGCCCCGCCCGTCAAGACGTGGCGCTGGCCGCTGTCACGGGTGACAGACGGGACTTGCCCCTGATGCCAGCAGCCCCTAAGGTAACCCCTCCCAACAGAGGTTGAACGGAGGAAGCATGTTACTGGAAGGGCTGGAGACACTCTGCCTGCTGGCGAGCGAGGGCACCATGGCCAAGGTCGCGAGCCGCCTCTATATCAGCCAGTCGGCGGTGAGCAAGCGCATCACCCAGCTGGAGCAGCGCCTTGGCAAGCGGCTCATCGAGCCGGATGGCCGCCAGACTCGCCTCACCCCCCAGGCCCGGGAGCTGCTCGCCCGGGTGGCCCCGAGCCTGGCGGAGATGAAGGGGGTGCTGGCGGACAGCCAGACCCTCACCGACCAGACCCCCCTGCCCGTCGCCTGCTCCGAGACCCTGCTGGCGGGCTACCTAGCACGCTTCATGCACGACTACCTTGAGCAAGATCCTCACCTTGCACTCTCCACTCACCACACCCCGGTGATACTGACGCGGGTGCGCGGTGGCGATGCCCTGCTCGGCATCTGCGCCGGTCGGCTGCCCCCCGGCCACGGCCTCTGTGCCGAGCTGCTGCTGGAGGAGCCCTTCTATCTGGTGGGGGACGATCAGGAGACGGCGGCGCAGCCGGATCACAGGGTTGCCTCGCCAGACAGGGCGAGTGGCAAGCCGTTGACACAAAGAGATCTGGGTGAGGAAACCCTGGTGCAGGAGAAGGTGCGCAAGATCCTGACCATGGATCTGGAGAACCCCTCCAATCGCTATCTGCGGGATCCCCTGGCCGCGCTCGGGCTGGTGCCGGCCATGGAGCTCGACTCCTACCTGGCGCTGATCGAGCTGGCCAAGGCGGGCATAGGCCCGGTGCTGCTGCCGGCCGGACTGCTGGCCCTGGTGGGGGATCAGGGGAAAAGGGCGCGCGCCCTGCCTGGGCTAGCGCGCCCGCTGCACCTGGTCTATCGGCCGAGCAGCCTCAAGCGGGCGCGGATCCAGCGCCTGGTCGAGGCGATCCGGGCCCACTTCGCCCGGGTGAGCCAAGGCTATAAATGACTCAGACGAGCCAGCTGAACAGCTCGGGGTACTGACTCCACACCAGCTTGGCGGACATCACCAGGGAGACGGTCACCAGCAGCGGCTTGATGAGCTTCACCCCTTTTATCAGCACCAGCTTGGAACCGAAACGGGCCCCGATGAACTGGCCCAGCGCCATGCAGAAACCCACGCTCCACACCACCTTGCCGCCGAGGGCAAAGAACAGCAGGGAGGCGATGTTGGAGGTGAAGTTGAGCAGCTTGGTGTGGGCAGTGGCTCTGGCCATGCCAAAGCCTGCCAGGGCCACGAAGCCGATGGCGAAGAAGGAGCCGGTGCCGGGGCCGAAGAAACCGTCATAGAAACCGACCCCCCCCCCCACCAGCAAAGCGAACAGCATGGGGGTGAGACGGCGCTGGCTCTCCGCATCGCTCACCCTGGGGGAGAAATAGAAGTAACAGGCGAACGCCATCAGCAGGAAGGGCAAGAGGCGCTCCAGGATGGCGGCGTCTATGGTCTGCACCGCCAGGGTGCCGATGGCCGCACCGATGAAGGTGCAGATGACCGCCGGCCAGATGATGGCCCACTCCAGGAGCCCCTTGCGGGCATAGAACCAGGTGGCGGAGAAGGAGCCGAAACTGCTCTGCAGCTTGTTGGTGCCGAGCACCAGGGCGGGCGGCATGCCGGTGGCAAGCAAGGCCGGCACCGTCAGCAGACCGCCGCCTCCGGCGATGGCGTCGATAAAGCCGGCGATAAGGGCGACCCCGAACAGGGCAACCAGGGTGAGCAGTTCCAGTTCCATCCATAAACCTCGTGTGATGCGGCCACCCGCGGCAACCCCGGGTGTCCTGTTTGAGCACAATGCAGGTCGCTATCCTAACGGGGGCAGGCTCATGAGGCTAACGAAACAATGGCAGCCAACTGATTCCTGATTTTCATCAATGTGGACACTGCCTTGCCATCGTCTGCCAAAGCGAACGACACTGTGGCAGACGATCGATTCAACTCCTGATTTTCATCAATGTGGACACTGCCTTGCTATCGTCTGCCAAAGCGAACGACACTGTGGCAGACGATCGATTCACCTCCTGATTTTCATCAATAGGTCGCCACCTTGGCATCGACCGCCAAAGCGAACGAAACAGCGGCAGGTGGTGAATCCAACTCCATCCATTCCTGATCACAGGCACGGCAATTGGGGCGATCAGCTTGTCCGATGATGCCCATCCCCTACCTTCGCCATTCAGCCGAGCCGGTTAAACCAGGGTTGCCACGCTGGCCTCGCCCCGCTCCGCGGCAGACTCGGCAACCTCCCCCTTGATCGCCTCCAGGGCCTGCAACAGCGAGGTCTCGTCCTCGCCGGGCGCCCGGCTCACCCTGCCCGCCATATAGCGGCTGCTGAACAGATTGAACCAATGTTGCAACGCCTGGCCTGCCTGCAGCTCACCGGCTACTTCCAGCACGCAGGCCGCCACCTCGGCGGTGCACAGGTGCTCATCGCAGTGGGCGACCCGCATGCCATAGGTGGAGAGCGCGTCCGGCCGCACCGACAGCACGGGGAAGCCATCCAGATAGGGGCTCATGTTGAACATCTTGCGCGCTTCGGGCCAGGTGCCGTCCAGCAGGATGAAGAGCGGCTTCTTGCCAGGGGCCAGGGCCACCCGCTCGGTCACCCGGGCCGGGTTCTTCTCGCAGGCGGGGAACACCACATAGGGCTGCCAGGCGGGATCCGCCAGCAAGGCCAGCAGCTCGGGATGGGGCTGGGTGCGCTTCCAGAGAAAGGCCCAGGTCGTCTGGGGCAAGACGTCGGCAATGAGACGGCCGGTGTTGGACGGCTTCATGGGTTCGCTGTCATACATCAAGAGGCAAAAGCCCGCCTCGGCTTTGAGCTCGGGGCGCCACTCGCAGGCACACCAGGCATGACGCAGCTGGCAGGCCTCGCAGCGGGGCACGCTGCCACCACGGGCGAGAAAGGGACGGGTAGAGATGCTCTTGCGCCAGATGCGCAGGCGGTTGACGGCATGATCGGGGATGGGCTTCATGGGGCGCGGCTCGGCGACAGGGTCTGCGGGAAAAAGGGGGAAGATTGTAGCGAGCGGGTCTGCCGGGGGCAAGGTGCGCGGCATCTGCCCAGCCAGACGCCCAGGCCCAACGCGCCGCTCTATACTTGGTCCTCATCCCATCATCCCACGCACGGGAAGGCCGATGGGACACAGGAGGAGAAGATGGCAGAACCAGACATGGCCAGGGAGCACGCCCTGGCCGAAGGATCCACCTTTACCTGGCACGAGCTCTATGTGCCCGACGGCGAGGCCGGGATCCGCTTCTACGCCGAGGTGCTCGGCTGGGAGAGTCAGCTCATGGAGATGGAGGGAGGCAACTACCCCATGCTGGTGGTCAACGGCCGACCGGTGGCCGGGGTGCAATCCACCCGGGGCAACCCCCAGATGGCTGGCGTGCCGCCCCACTGGGCGACCTACATAGCGGTGGATGACGTCGATGCCAGGCTGGCCAGGGTGACCCAGCATGGCGGCAGCCTAGTGGTGCCCGCCATGGACATCCCCACAGTCGGGCGCATGGCGCTCATCGCCGATCCGCAAGGGGCGCACATCTGGCTGTTCACTCCCTTCCCCGGGGATTGCCAGCAACCCTGATGGTCATGACGACAGCGCTAGATTGGCGCTCATCGCCGATCCACAAGGGGCGCACATTTAGCTGTTCACTTCTATTCCCCGGGGATTGCCAGCAACCCTGAGGGTCATGACGACAGCGCTACATTGGCGCTCATTGCCCATCCACAAGGGGCGCACATTTGGCTGTTCACTTCTATTCCCCGGGGATTGCCAGCAACCCTGAGGGCCATGACGACACCGCAACAACGACAGAGGGGCCCTTGGGCCCCTCGCTTGTTGCTATGCCTTGTCGGCGCCCTCAGGCGGGGCGCAGATTCTGCTCGAGGAAGCGAGCGAAGCTGTGACCGTGATGCTCCAGCAGTTTCGGGAACATGGAGATGGAGGTCATGCCCGGGAAGGTGTTGATCTCGTTTAGCAGTATCTCGCCATCCTCGGTCAGGAAGAAGTCGATGCGTGACAGATGGGTCAACTTCAGCTGACGGAAGGCCTTGAGGGAGTAGGCGTGAATGGCGTCAGACTGGGCCTGGGTCAAGCCTTCTGCCTTGAGCGCCGTCTCGGTGTGGCTGGCGCTGCTGTACTTCTCTTCATAGGTGTAGAACTTGTCCTGGGGCACGCAGATCTCCCCGGGATAGGTGGCCACCAGCTCGTCGCCGTACTGGTAGACAGCCACTTCCAGCTCGCGGGGCTTGACCGCCTTCTCTATCAGCACCTGCTCGGAGTAACCGAAGGCATCCTTGATCCCCTGCAGCAGCTCGGCCTCGTTGCTGGCGGAGTAGCAGCCCACGGATGACCCTTGCGAGGCGGCCTTGATAAACACCTTGCCCCACTTGGCCAGCGCGGCTCTCGCCTCGGCGAGTGCCTCATCACCCTGCTCGGTCAAAAACAGATAGGGGGTATTGGGGATGCCGATGGCGGAGAGCCACAGCTTGGTGCTGATCTTGTTGAAGCAGATCTTGCTCGCCTCGGCGTCACACCCCAGATAGGGCAGGCCCGCCAGCTCGAGGAAGGATTGCAGATCGCCGGTCTCACCCGGATAGCCGTGGATGCAGGGCACCACGTAGTCCACCGGACGGGCCACGCTGTCAAAGGAGAGCAGCTTGTCCAGCCCCAGCTTGCACTCGCGGCCGTCGGCACTGAGCCAGCGGTCGGCGAACATCTCGACCCGGGTCACTTCGACCCCAGGCAGGAGACCGAGCTGTTGTTCGAGGAAATTGGCACTGCGCAGAGAGACTTCGTGCTCGGCGCCACCGCCGCCGCACAGCAGCAAGACATGCATGTTCTTCATTAGATGTGATCCCTTGGGAGAAGCGGCTTCGTCATGGCCGGGGAAAATCCGGCTGCGCGACCTGCGCACCAAACAACGGGCGAAGCCAGATACGAACATAAGTGCGGCCAGTGTAGCAAGGGAGAGGAAGCCTTGTCAGCCGATGGGGCCGCCATCCCCCCATCCTGGCCCGTAAAAAGAGGCGCCTGTGTCAAAAATGGGACGAAACGGACTCAGCGAGGGGGATCTACCCGCCCGGCGCCATTGCCATTGACCCGAAACCAGCCAGCGATGCTGTAACGCTCCTCGCTCGCAGGCAGCACCTCGTGGGGAAACTCCTCCGACAGGAAGAGCACCAGCCGCCCCCCCTTGGGGGAGACATCCATCAGAAACTGTTCGTCGTTGTCATAGACCCGCAACACGCCGCCCGCCTGGGGCTGCCAGCCGTTGTTCAAGTAGAACACCGAGGTGAGACGGCGGTTGGAGCGCCCGGCAAAGGCGTCGCGGTGAGTCGCATAGAAGTCGCCGCTGCGGTAGCGGGCGAAGTGGGCCTCATAGTCGAACAGCCCCAGCATCAGGTTGCGATTGGCCGCCAGACGCAGGGACTCCATGCGGGCCAGATAGTCGGCCACGGGGGCGCCCAGGGAGGGATCCAGCCAGTGGATCTGATCACGGCGGATCTCCGGATTACCCTGATGCAACCCCTCCCGCCCTATCCCCGCAGGTTGCCACTCCCCCGGCAGGCAGGCCCGCAAGGCATCCACCTCGGAGGCGGTTAAGAAATCATCCACAATCACCCATCCCCGGGTGTAAATGGCATCCATGACGGCTTGATAGTCCAAGATTGACTCGCAGCGAGTGGAGAGAGTGCGCTTTGTAGCGACTTCCCCCCCTGGGCACAAACCGGATTGCTTCTCTTGAGAAGTCCCGCCATCAATAAGGGACTGGCCCCGGGCGCCGATTTCCCCTTGCCCCGCTGCCCCCGGCCCGCTAACGTGAAAACAAGGCCCGAAACGGGTCTCCCTCTGCATCCATGACTCAGGAGAGCGCCATGCCCTTGCCCACTATCCCCCTGCAACGACTCGATGGCAGCGAGTTTCCCGGTGACGCCCTGCAAGGGAAGGTCCTGCTGGTGGTCAACGTGGCCAGCCGCTGCGGCTTCACCCCCCAATACACCGGGCTGGAGGCGCTTCATCGCCAGTTTGGTGAGCAGGGCCTGGTGATCCTTGGCTTCCCCTGCGATCAGTTCGGCCACCAGGAGCCCGGGGATGCCGAGGAGATAGCCCGCTTCTGCTCGCTGGATTACCCGGTGAGCTTCCCCCTGATGGTCAAGTGCGAGGTCAATGGCGAGCAGGCCCACCCCTTCTATCGCTGGCTCAAGCAGCAAAAACCCGGGCTGCTCGGGAGCGAGGCCATCAAGTGGAACTTCACCAAGTTCCTGCTCGATCGGGAGGGCCGGGTGGTGGACCGCTTCGCCCCCCAGACCAAACCCGAGGATCTGGCGGGGGCCATCCAGGGGCTGCTGTGAGCCGGGCACCCCGGGCGACAGACGGCCATGGCCCCTCTCCCATCGGACTCGGCGCGCCCCTTTGTGCCCCGGGTCCTCCTTCGTGACGCCGTTACTGCGTGCCTGCGTCACTTCTGCTATATTACGCGCCCATTATCTTTTTCGTGTCGTAGCGCCCGCGGGACGGGCCTGAAGGGATCAGGCCCTGCCCTGACCCGCTACCCACCTTCTTCCATGTCGTGACGGGCCCAGGCTGTCGTCACCCGTTGAGCCCAAGGCTCGGAGTTTCTCTCGAACATGTCATTCAATGAACTGGGTCTGTCACCGCACATACTGCGGGCCGTCAAGGAGCTGGGTTACGAACAACCCACCCCCATACAGAAGCAAGCCATCCCGGCCATTCTGGCCGGTCAGGACGTGCTGGGCGGTGCCCAGACAGGCACAGGCAAGACCGCCGGTTTCACCCTGCCCATGTTGCACCGTCTGCTGGCCAACCACGGCCGTGGCGGTCGCCGTCAGGTCCGCGCCCTGGTGCTGACCCCGACCCGGGAGCTCGCCGCCCAGGTGGGCGAGAGCATCATCAAGTACGCCCATCATCTGCCGTTCCGCACCCTGATCGCCTATGGCGGCGTCAGCATCAAGCCGAACCTGGACGCCATCAAGCTCGGGGTCGACATCCTGGTCGCCACCCCGGGCCGCCTGCTGGATCTGCTGACCCAGGGGGCTCTCACCCTGAGCTCCCTGGAAGTGCTGGTGCTGGATGAAGCGGACAGAATGCTCGACATGGGCTTCATCACCGACATTCGCCGCATCATGAAGGCGCTGCCGGACGAGCGGCAGACCCTGCTCTTCTCCGCCACCTTCTCGAATGACATCAAGGCGCTGGCGGACGATCTGCTCAATGACCCCACCCTGATCGAGGTGGATCCCAGCAACACCGCCGCCGATCAGGTGACCCAGCGCGTCATCCAGGTCGACCGGGAACGCCGCCGCGAGATGCTCTCTCACATGATCGGCCGTGGCAACTGGCAGCGAGTGCTGGTGTTCGTGCGTACCAAGCAGATCGCCGACCGCCTCGCCCAGCAGATGCAAAAAGATGGCCTCAATACCGTCGCCATTCACGGCGACAAGAGCCAGGGTGCCCGCAACCGGGCGCTGGCCGATTTCCGCGAGGGCAAGGTGCGGGTGCTGGTCGCCACCGACATCGCCGCTCGCGGTCTGGACATCGATCAGCTGCCCCACGTGATCAACTTCGAGCTGCCCCAGATGGCGGAGGATTACATCCACCGCATCGGCCGCACCGGTCGCGCCGGCCGTGGCGGCGAGGCCATCTCCCTGGTGAGCCAGGACGAGCTGGGCCAGCTCAAGGATATCGAGGCCCTGATCGGCCAATCCCTGACGGTGGAGATCCTGGAAGGGTACGAGCCGAGCGGCAAGCCGAGCCGCCAGACCCTGCCAGGCAGCAAGCCGGTGCAAAACCCGCCCCGTGACCGCGGCCATGCCAACGCCAAGAGCAACAATGCCAAAGGCAAGCCTGACGCGGCCAAAGGCAAGGCCAAAGGGGACGGCCCCAAGAAGCCGGCCCCGGCCCGCAAGCGCGAGGTCGTGGGGGAAGACATCGGCTTCACCCCCATGCGCCGCCTGCCCAAGGCCCAGCGCGATGACTATCAGGACAACTCCAGCGAGGAGTAAGGCAAGCTGTTGCCGACCTGACACAAAAAAACCGCCCACTTCACGAGGGCGGTTTTTTTATGCTCTGGCGCCCTTACTCGGCGGCCAGGGCCATGTGCAGCAGGGGATAGGGCTTGCCCTGGCCATCCAGGGGAGAGCGCCCCGTCACCCCGAAACCCAGGTGCTGATAGAAGCCGAGGGCCTGGGCATTCTGCTCGTTGACGTCCACCCTTCTCGCCCCTTGCCGCTGGATGGCGTGGGCCACCAGCAGGCGGCCGACCCCGCGTCCTCTCGCCTCGGGGGCGATGAAGAGCATCTCGATGTTGCCATTGTGCACACCGCAGAAACCGGCTATCTCCCCCTCCTCTCCCCTGGCGCAGACCAGATCCACGGCCGCAAAATAGTGCTTCAGGATCAGGGGTTTGAGGGCGGTGATGTCCGCCTCTTGCAGGAAGTGATGGGTGGCGCGCACCGAGGCCTCCCAGAGGGCGATCAGAGCCTGGTAATCCCCGGTGTCCGCTTGTTCAATCTTCATGGTGCGTTAATTCCATCTGTGGTGAAAAGGCCAATGCCGGGTCCAGGGGCCGGGCGCCGTCAGGGGGTTGCCCTGGCCTCGGCCTGCTTGATGACAAAGCCCTTCTCGATGCCGGCCTTGAAGCCCAGCTTTTCGTACAGGCGATGGGCCCCTTCGCGCCCCTCCCCCGACAGCAGCATCACCTTGTAGCAATCCAGCTCCCAGGCCAGGGTCAGGGCCTGCGCCAATAGCTGCTGGCTCACCCCCTGTCGCCGAAACGCAGAGGCCGTCACCACGTGCTCTATGATGGCAAAGGGCCTGCCGCCGTTGGTCAGGGTCGGGATCACCCCGAGCTGGCAGGTGGCGGCCAGCTGGCCCTCCACCTCGGCCACCAGGAGTCGTACTCCGGGCTCGGCCAGCAGTCGCCTCAGCGCCTCCCTGGCCACCGACGGCGCCAGCACGGGATCATTGGGCCTGAGCTCGGCGTAAAGACTGAGCAGGCCCGCCAGATCCTCTTCCTTGCACTCTCTGATCACCACAATGGCAACCCTCCTGATCTTCTGTATTCCCCGGCGCCCTATGCGGATCTGGGGGCAAACATGATGATGGCCATGCCCGTCAGGGCGACGCCGGAACCGACCCAGTCCCACACAGTGGGTCTGATGCCATCCACCGCCCAGAGCCAGAGGATGGCCACGAAGATATAGACGCCCCCATAGGCGGCATAGACACGGCCGGCGGCGGTCGGATGCAGGGAGAGCAGCCAGGCAAAGAGGACGAGACTCAGGCCTGCCGGCAGCAGCAACCAGGCGCTCCGCCCCTGGGTCAGCCACAGGTAGGGCAGATAGCAGCCGACAATTTCGGCCAGCGCGGTGATCAGGAACAGCCCGATCGTTTTGAACTCCAGCATCATGGGTCTCTAGCAAGAAGGTGATAGAGGCTGAATGTTAAAACAACGCATTGGGTTATGTAAGCACGGCGGCGCAGCAGGCCTGGAGGAAGGGAGGGCAAACCTTCCCCCACGGGCGTGGGGGAAGGAAGGGGTCAACGGACCCTGACTGCCTGGAGCAAGGCAGAGACATCCGGGCCAAAGGTTCGGCTGCGGATGGCCTCGCGAATATCCGCTTCGCCGTAACGGCTGGCCGGGTAGACCACCACGCAGGAGGTGTCGCCGGGCGCGAGGAAGTGAGTCTCGCCGAAGGGGGTATAGCGGGTGGCGCCTATGCTGATGAGGGCGTGGGCCGGACGCCCCGCCTGGGCCAGCAGCCCCTGGATATGCTCGGCCGGGCCCTCATCCTGCTGATGGTTGAACTTGTCGATGGCCCAGTCGAGCAGCTGCTGATGGAAGTAGCTGTAATCCACAGCCGCGCTGTCAACCCCATAGGGGTGCAGCTCGCCATCGCGCTCCAGATAGCAGGCGATGCGATAGTCGTCGAGCTCGCAACCCGGGGCAAAATGGTTAAGGGGCAGCAGAGTGGCCGCCAGCCCCTTGCTCTCCTCCCCCCAGTTCTTCTTCTCGCTGATCTTTCTGGCGTTGGGGCGACGGATGGAGCAGTCGTTGTAGGCGCCGAACGCCCTGGGATGTATGGCCACCACCTGCTCCCCCGCGTACTCCAGCTCGCACCAGAGCGCCACCTCGGGTTCGATTTGCACCTTCTCGTCGCCGCTCACCGCCGCCTCTGGCAGGAAGATGGCCTCACCGCTCAATGGGAAGACGCCGAGCTGGCCCGGATGGCCTGGCACATAGAAGGGGAACAGCGCCTTGGGGGCAACCTTGTCCGCGACCTTGACGGCGACGAAGTCCGCCGCCTCGCCGGCCTGCTCCAGATGGCCGGCGAAGTTGCCCGCCACCCCCAATCCGATGAAGTTGCTCAATTCAGTGATCTGCATCTGTGGCTCCATTGGCGCGACCCGGGCCGCCGCCTCGTTGTCTAAGTTCAGGGCGGCAGGGCTACCGCCAAAGAGGGAGCTTATTAGAGCACAGCCCCCTGACGGCGCCCAGTCGCCCCGCCACAAGCTGTGCACCAGGGCGGATTTTCCCTCACCATATGGTCATAAAGAGAGCAGTCAGCGCCAAGCTGTGATCCCGGTGCTTGGGCGAGCCCCGCGCTTTTGCTAGTCTGCCCTATTCATTTTCCGTTTGGGTGCCGGTGCCGAGCCATGACCACACATTTTCAGGGTCGCTTCGAGGTGGAGTTCAAATACCGCCTGGCGGATAGCGCGGCCTTCCTGCGTGCCCTCGAGGCACTCGGCCCCGAGCTGATGATGGCGGACAATCATGAGCAGGACTGCTACTTCGACACGGCGGACAGCGCCTTGGCGAGGGAGCAGAAGAGCCTGGTGATCCGCACCATGGCGGCATCCGGCTCTGGATAGTCAAGGGACCCGGGCCCAATCGCTGCGAGGCGGTCAACATCACGGATGCGGACAAGGCCATCAGCATGGTGCGCACCCTGGGCTACCAACGGGTGCTGACCATAGACAAGCGGCGCAGCATCTACTTCCTTGGCCCCTTCCATCTGACCCTGGACAGCCTGGCCGGGATAGGGGATTTTGCCGAGCTCGCCATCATGACCGACGAGGAGGCCGCACTGCCCGCTTACCGGGAGCAGCTGCTGGCGCTGGCCGCCCGGCTGGGGCTCAGCCCCGAGATGCGGGAGACCCGCTCCTATCGCACCCTGTGCGAGCAGTCAACTCACCTTCGAACCTGTGAAAAGAGGAAACAAGAGGAATCAGCCCCATGATCGACAAACTCGCCTGGCTCACCTTCAAGGAGGGGCAACTGCTCTGTGCCCGCTCCCACGGCAAGGCCCTCTACTACATACCCGGCGGCAAGCGTGAGCCGGGGGAGAGCGACGAGGCCGCCCTGGTGCGGGAGATAGCGGAAGAGCTGGCGGTCAGCCTCAAGCCCGAGACCCTGCGCCTCGCCTGCGAGTTCAGCGCCCAGGCCGACGGCAAGCCGCAAGGGGTGCAAGTCCGGCTGCGCTGCTACACAGGGGAGGCTGACGGCAGCCCCACCGCCTCGGCGGAGATCGCCGAGCTCCGCTGGCTCGACAGCCGCCATCTGAACGAGGTCTCCCCTGTCTCCCGCCTGCTGTTCCAGTGGCTGGCTGAGCAGGGACTGATCCGCTAGAGAGATGGCTCTTGAACAGCCTTCCCGCTCCGTCCCTGGAACACCGGCTGACAGAGATGGCTCCTGGCCAGGCTTCCAGCCCCGCCGCAGTGAGACTGGCTGACAGAGCAAGATTGAACCGTTAATCCCGAATGGATTGGCAATTGGATACAAGAAGAGGAGTTTCAATGGAGATCCTTGAGGTCGATAGCACCAGAGGCATCAAGCCTGCGTTGATCACACTGCTGCAAGATTGCGTGGCCAGCGGCGCCTCGGTGGGCTTCCTGCCGCCCCTGCAGGAAGAGCGGGGATTGGAGTACTGGCAAGGCATCGAAGGGGAGCTGGCCGACGGGGTGCGCAGGCTCTGGGTGGCCTTCGATCAGCACCATCTGGTGGGCGCCCTGCAGCTGTCGCTCTGCACCAAGGCCAACGGCGGTCACAGGGCCGAGGTGGAGAAGCTGATGGTACACAGCCAGGCCCGTGGCAAGGGGGTGGGTCGCGCCCTCATGCAGGCCATGGAGCAAGGGGCCCGCGAGGCCGGGCGCACCCTGCTGGTACTGGACACCCGGGTCGGCGACATCGCCTCCACCCTCTACCGCCAGCTGGGCTACCAGGAGGCCGGCCAGATCCCGGACTTCGCCCGCAACGCGGACGGCACCCTGGCGGCGACCCAGTTCTTCTACAAGCAGCTCTGAGGGGCGAGAGCCCAAAGGCCCAACGCAACAAGGCCAGCCCCCAGGCTGGCCTTGTTTATTGGCGCGTTCACTGCTCAAATGGCCCCTTCATCCAGAGACGGCAAGGAGCCATCATGATATTGGAAGTCGCCCCGCTGCAGATCATCCCGGGCCAGGCTGCCGCCTTCGAGCAGGCATTCGAGCAGGCCCAGCGCATCATCAGCACCCTGCCCGGTTACGCCGGCCACCAGTTGCAACGTTCACTGACCGACTCACACCGCTACCTGCTGCTGGTCAACTGGCAACGGCTCGAGGACCATACCCTGGGCTTTCGCGGCTCTCCCCAGTACCAGCAGTGGAAGGCGCTGCTCCATCACTTCTACGATCCCTTCCCCACTGTGGAGCATTTTCAGGCCGTACAACCTTGATCAGCCCAGAATGAACTTGGCCGATCAGGGTTGAGGCCTCACGCCACACCATCGGCCAGGCGCTCGGCCCTGTGTGCGATCCGCGGCTCGGCGAAGTCGGCCTGGGCCGCGATCAGCTGCAGCTCGTAGGCATCCGCCTGCCAGGTCTGGCGCAGCACTTCATCGACAGCGGCGTTGGTGCGCTCGAAGGCGGCCACCGCATCAAACCCCGCCTGCAGGTTGGCCAGCATCAGGGCGCTGATGAGATCCCCCACCCCCACCGGCTGGCGGGCAAAGTCGTAGAGTGGCCGCGCGATGAGATAATCCCCCTGCGGAGTGGCCAGCAGCATCTCGAAACGGCCGGGATCACTGGCGGCGCGCCCCAGATGCTTGACCAGCACCATCTTGACGCCGCTTTCCAGCAGCTGGTGAGCGGCTGCGCGAGTCTGGGCCAGGGTCGTCAGGTGGACGCCGCACAGGGTCTCCAGCTCCAGCAGGTTGGGGGCCATGATGTCCGCCACCGGCAGCGCCTGCTCTGTGAGGAAGCGGGTCACGCCAGGGGCGACTATGCACCCCTTCTCCGGGTGGCCCATGACGGGATCGCAAAAATAGATGGCCGCCGGATTGGCCGCCTTGACGGCCGCGACCACCGCCAGGATCTCATTCCCCTGCTCCGCCGATCCCAGGTAGCCGCTCAGCACCGCATCGCAGCGCCCCAGCACCTCGATATCCATCAGCCCCTGACAGAGAGCACTGATATGACCGGCGGGCATCGCCATTCCCTGCCATCCCGCCGCGTACTGGGTGTGATTGGAGAACTGCACCGTATTGACGGGCCAGACCTCCATGCCGAGACGGCGCATGGGGAAGACGGCGGCGCTGTTGCCGGCACAGCCAAATACCACGTGGGACTGGATAGAGAGAATGCGTTTCATCGACACCACCACTGAAGAAGCATGAGGAAAGCGGGCAATATATCGGATGCAGAGCGGGCTCTGCCAGCGATTCTCGGCAACCCTCGCCATTTATGCTGCAAAAAGACCATTCAATGGAGTGTTACGCCAACTTCCCCCCACTCCTGCTCAACCAGGCAAGCCAAGACCACCTCTGTCTCGTCGGTGTGATATGGGCTTTTCACACTCTTGTTTGATGGCATATGAGAGCATTTTCAATACAAGATGGCGGATGGCGTGAGAAAGCCTCGAGGCAGAACAACGAGGCGCGGCGGCAGGCAAGCCGGGGCCGACGCCCCGGGCTTTGTACTTAAGGCTTAAGGCCTGACGAAGTGATAGACCCAGCCTTCGTCCAGGGGGAAATCGGAGGGCGCAGAGACAAGGTTGGGCAGGGCGGCGACGGCCCCCCCGGCGGCATATTGCAGCGCCATCAGGGCGCAGAGGGCGGCGTCGTAACGATCCGTCCCGGCCACCACATCAGGTGGCAAGGAGGCGGCTATCTCCGCCCTGGCCGGTGAGGCCTTGCCTGCTACCTTGGCAAGAGCCGGATAGACCTCCAGCACGGCGCGATCGGCGTGGGGCTGCTGCCTGGGCACAAGCAGCAGATCCCCGAGACGCGGCAACATGGAGAGCGCCAGGGTGGCATTGTTGCCGAGCCTGTCGAAGGTGGCCGACAGCGGCTTCTTGCCGTATTGCTGATGCAGCCAGCGCTCGCAGTCCCGATAGGCATAGGGGTTGTCTATCTCCCGCTGGGGCACGGCGCACTCGACTCCCCTCCCCGCCAGCAACTCGCCGAGGGCTCGGGGAAAGGCCAGCGGGGCATCGATGCCGAGCGCCAGTCGCGGGCAGGCCAGCACCTGCATCAGCGCCATCTCGTCTTGCAGCGCCGGGCGCAGCAAGGCGTCCAGATCCGGCGCCACCCGGGAGCTCAACCTGAACAGGGGGGAGACCCCGAGCCAGTGCAACTGCTGCGTGCGGGCCTGCCAGCCCACCACGGCCATCGCCTGGGCATTGCCCTGCCAGCCCCTCACATCCCAACCGATGCCGATGGCATCCAAGTGTTCCGTTGTCATGCCCCTGTCACCTCTGCGCACTATTGATGGTGCAC
This sequence comes from Aeromonas sp. R4-3, assembly GCF_040908275.1. NCBI lineage: Bacteria > Pseudomonadati > Pseudomonadota > Gammaproteobacteria > Aeromonadales > Aeromonadaceae > Aeromonas > Aeromonas sp. R4-3. The sequence continues at coordinate 24,932 of NZ_JBFODK010000017.1, read as the reverse complement.
AGGGTAATGGCTGCGTCCCCTAAAGCAAGGCCGGGCGCCCTTCCTAGAAGGATTTCTTGAAATTGATGAGGGGCAGTATGGGGAAGATGCCGTTCTCGGCGTAGTTGGCGAGCCCTATCTGCAGGCCATCGAGGTGCTTGGTGGCATTGATGAAGCCAAGCTGGAAGGTGGTGCGCTCGGCATAGTTGACGAAGCCGAGGTTGGCCAGGGCATTGCCCTTGGCGATGTTGACCGCCCCCCAGTTAAGCCCCTGCACGTTGTTGGTCAGGTTGACGAAACCCAGGTTGACCCCGGTGTCCTGCCCCTCATGCCAGTTGACGGCGTTGATGGCGACCCCGCCGAACTGATGGCGCACCCGGGCGGCGCCGAAGAAGATGCCCAGCTGCAGACCGGTGAACTGATCCACGTCGGAGAGGGCGAACACCGGCAGATCTATGCCCTTCACCTGACCGGTGCGGCCATACAGGAAGGAGGCGCGCGCCCCTTCCACCTGGTGGGAGGAAGGCAGGTTGATGCCGGGCAGGGAGATCTGGACCGGGGTGCTGGCCTGGGCGGTGCCGGCCAGGGCCAGCGCGGAGCAACCGAGCAGCAGGGCGAGAGGTTTCATCGGGATTCCTTGGCAGTCTGAATGACGTGCCAGCCTAACAGCGCGGCGCCGGTGCGGCGAGGGCGCGCCGGGCCCAGTGCGTCACCTCTCGTCTGACCCGCGCCCCCGACGGGCGTCGCTGACAAAAAAATTCAAACAGAAATTAACATTTATGTCATTTACACCAAACCGCATTTGGTTGCAGAATGCTCAAACGTGTGTTTGAACAGAGCAAGCAACACGTAAACAGGGATGACATGCAGTACCCGTAAGAAGGGCCGATTGGCCCACAACAACACTGTTCTGCCGAACTGGAGACCGATGATGAATATGGACGTGATCAAGAGCTTTACCGAGCAGATGCAAGGCTTCGCCGCCCCCCTCACCCGCTACAACCAGCTGCTGGCCAGCAACATCGAACAGCTGACCCGGTTGCAGCTGGCCTCCGCCAACGCCTACGCCGAACTGGGCCTCAACCAGTTGCAGGCCGTGAGCAAGGTGCAGGACACCCAGAGCCTGGCGGCCCTGGGCACAGTGCAACTGGAGACCGCCAGCCAGCTCTCCCGCCAGATGCTGGATGACATCCAGAAGCTGAGCGCCCTCGGCCAGCAGTTCAAGGAAGAGCTGGATGTCCTGACCGCAGACGGCATCAAGAAGAGCACGGGCAAGGCCTGATAACCCCTGGCTGCCCGTTCGGGCAGCCACATCTCCCCACGACTCGACGGTACGGGCGAGCTCCCGCCTCGGGTGTGGGTGAAGGAGAGCACATGAGCCAACCATCTTATGGCCCGCTGTTCGAGGCCCTGGCCCACTACAATGACAAGCTGCTGGCCATGGCCAAGGCCCAGACAGAGCGCACCGCCCAGGCGCTGCTGCAGACCAATCTGGACGATCTGGGCCAGGTGCTGGAGCAAGGCAGCCAGCAACCCTGGCAACTGATCCAGGCCCAGATGAACTGGTGGCAGGATCAGCTCAAGCTGATGCAGCACACCCTGCTCAAAAGCGCAGGCCAGCAGAGCGAGCCGGTGATCACCCCGGAGCGCGGCGATCGCCGCTTCAAGGCCGAGGCCTGGAGCGAACAACCCATCTATGACTACCTCAAGCAGTCCTACCTGCTCACCGCCAGGCACCTGCTGGCCTCGGTGGATGCCCTGGAGGGCGTCCCCCAGAAGAGCCGGGAGCGGCTGCGTTTCTTCACCCGCCAGTACGTCAACGCCATGGCCCCCAGCAACTTCCTGGCGACCAACCCCGAGCTGCTCAAGCTGACCCTGGAGTCCGACGGCCAGAACCTGGTGCGCGGGCTGGCCCTCTTGGCCGAGGATCTGGAGCGCAGCGCCGATCAGCTCAACATCCGCCTGACCGACGAATCCGCCTTCGAGCTCGGGCGGGATCTGGCGACCACCCCGGGCCGGGTGGTGCAGCGCACCGAGCTCTATGAGCTCATTCAGTACAGCCCGACTACCGAGACGGTGGGCAAGACACCTGTGCTGATAGTGCCCCCCTTCATCAACAAGTACTACATCATGGACATGCGGCCCCAGAACTCCCTGGTCGCCTGGCTGGTCGCCCAGGGCCAGACGGTGTTCATGATCTCCTGGCGCAACCCGGGCGTGGCCCAGGCCCAAATCGATCTCGACGACTACGTGGTGGATGGGGTCATCGCCGCCCTGGACGGCGTGGAGGCGGCCACCGGCGAGCGGGAGGTGCACGGCATCGGCTACTGCATCGGCGGCACCGCCCTGTCGCTCGCCATGGGCTGGCTGGCGGCGCGGCGCCAGAAGCAGCGGGTGCGCACCGCCACCCTGTTCACTACACTGCTGGACTTCTCCCAGCCAGGGGAGCTTGGCATCTTCATCCACGAGCCCATCATAGCGGCGCTCGAGGCGCAAAATGAGGCCAAGGGCATCATGGACGGGCGCCAGCTGGCTGTCTCTTTCAGCCTGCTGCGGGAGAACAGCCTCTACTGGAACTACTACATCGACAGCTACCTCAAGGGCCAGAGCCCGGTGGCCTTCGATCTGCTGCACTGGAACGGCGACAGCACCAATGTGGCGGGCAAGACCCACAACAGCCTGCTGCGCCGTCTCTACCTGGAGAACCAGCTGGTGAAGGGGGAGCTCAAGATCCGCAACACCCGCATCGATCTTGGCAAGGTGAAGACCCCGGTGCTGCTGGTGTCGGCGGTGGACGATCACATCGCCCTCTGGCAGGGCACCTGGCAGGGCATGAAGCTGTTTGGCGGGGAGCAGCGCTTCCTCCTGGCGGAGTCCGGCCACATCGCCGGCATCATCAACCCGCCGGTCGCCAACAAGTACGGCTTCTGGCACAACGGGGCCGAGGCCGAGAGCCCGGAGAGCTGGCTGGCAGGGGCGACGCACCAGGGCGGCTCCTGGTGGCCCGAGATGATGGGCTTTATCCAGAGCCGTGACGAAGGGTCGGATCCCGTCCCCGCGCGGGTGCCCGAGGAAGGGCTGGCCCCCGCCCCCGGCGACTATGTCAAGGTGCGGCTCAACCCCGTGTTTGCCTGCCCAACAGAGGAGGACGCAGCATGAGCGCACTGCCTCTTGAAGTGGGCCAGAAGGCCCGTCTCAGCAAGCGGTTCGGGGCGGCGGAGGTGGCCGCCTTCGCCACGCTCTCGGAGGACTTCAACCCCCTGCACCTGGACCCGGCCTTCGCCGCCACCACGGCGTTCGAGCGGCCCATAGTCCACGGCATGCTGCTCGCCAGCCTCTTCTCCGGGCTGCTGGGCCAGCAGTTGCCGGGCAAGGGGAGCATCTATCTGGGTCAAAGCCTCAGCTTCAAGCTGCCGGTCTTTGTCGGGGACGAGGTGACGGCCGAGGTGGAGGTGACCGCTCTTCGCGAGGACAAACCCATCGCCACCCTGACCACCCGCATCTTCACCCAGGACGGCGCCCTCGCCGTGACGGGAGAAGCCGTGGTCAAGCTGCCTTAAGCACCGGCGGCACGCAGACACAATCAGCCCGGCCCCTGCCGGGCTGATTGTTCTCCCCCGCTCCCCTCGCCCCCTTTTTCGGGGCAATTTGGCCCAGGCCCTTTCCCTGCCCCGCCTAACTGCCTAAAATGGCCGCCCTGCCGTGTAGGCATTCATCCAGCTAGAGGATTTCCCATGGAGACGTTTCTGCTCGAAGGCCACCCCTTCGTTGCCTTGTGTGACCTGATCAAGCATCAGGGTTGGGCCGATTGTGGCGGTGCCGCCAAGGCGCTGGTCGCCGAGGGCCTGGTGGAAGTGGACGGTCAGGTCGAGACCCGCAAACGCTGCAAGATAGTCGCCGAGCAGGTGGTCAACTTCAACGGCATGAAGGTGGTGGTGAAGGAAGGCGTCAGCCCCGAGATCCTCTAAGCCCTGCTTGAATAAGGGCGCCAACGCGCCCGTCAGCATTCAGCTGGCCTTGATCGACAGGGTCAGCACGAAGCGCGCCATCGCCTCATCTCCGTTGAGCGACGGGCAGGTGGCCACAACCTGGATGGGGCGGTTGATGCGCTGCCCGGTCGCCAGGGACTCGTCTATCATGGCGTCTATGGCCTCCCCGGCCGCGCAGTCAAACTGCACGTCCCCCTCGGGGCGCTTCAGAAACTCCCCCTGCACATCCTTGAAGGCGAAGTGCACCTTCTTGCGCCGCGCCCGCCCCTTCTCCATCACCAGCAAGCCCCCCACCAGATCGGCGCCGGTGGCCAGCGCCCCGAAGTACATGCTGCCCAGGTGGTTGCGGGTACGCCAGCCGAGGGGAATGCGGATGCGCAGCGCCTTGGCATTCATCTCTTCGATGACGGGGGCACAGAATCCGATGACGGGAATATAGCGCCAGGCGAACAGGCGCAGTGCCAGATTGGCTTTGAAGCGTTGCAGGTCCATTGCAAACTGATCCGATGAGTGATTGTGACCGAAATGTTGCCAGCCCCCACCCCAATAGACAAGCCTCCATTGCCGTCGTTGTGAGGACGATCGACTCCCGAGTGCATTTGAAAATCAAATGATGGGCGCCGCTGCATTCGATAGATAAATGATAACCCCGGGTATTCGCCGCCACAGCGACGCCATTTCCTCCTGGTGGCGGAGGTTTTTTCAAGAAAGAACTCATATGGCACTTTCATGACGACTCTAGCGGGCTGAAAGCTAACGATAAACGGAGTTGCCCCGGCGCTAGCCCACTCATCCGCCAGCGCCACTGGGATTAGTCACAGTAACGAAATGCCTCCCCCCTCGCTAGGCTCTGCTGGCTCGTGAATGGCCAGCTGGCACCGAGTCATCCTGTGACACCAATCTCAGCATAAGGATAGAGAGATGAGTAACGTTCAACAGCTGTTCAACGGGGGCGAGAGCGCCGGTACCTTCCTGCTCAACTTCAACAACAACCGTGCCTTTGAGCTGTTTGGCCGGGAGTACCTCAAGTGCTACGCCAACCTGGCGGTCAAGGGCAAGATGAGCAAGCCCCTGCCCACAGGGCCGCTCAGCTACGCCGTCGACTTCGCCATGGATTGCGGCTGCAGCTCTGTGCTGTTCGACTTCAACCTCGCCTACAAGAAGACTTTTGGCAATCAGGCCCAGGCGCCCCTGTGGCGCGAGTCGGACTACGAGGCCGAGATAGTGCTCTGCCAGCTGGTGCGTGAGGCCCCCGCCAGCCGCCTGAACAACCTGGATCAGTTCGCCGAGGCCGAGGCCTTCTTCAACGACGTCAACCTGCCCACCACCGCCAGGAACCTGGGCAGCGATCCTTATGCCGACAAGGATGGCCTGGTGGAGTTCATCGTGGCCAACGAGCTGCTGGACGATCCCGCCGTCATGGCCAAACTGGCGGAGCAGAAGGCCTACCTCATCGCCATCACCTCAGTGGTCACCGCCTACATCAACCGCTACGCCGAGGCCTATGGCGAGCAGTACAAGACGGACGCGGATCTCTGGGCCCGGGCCCTCTCCAAGATCCCCCTGATGGGGCCGAGCAAGATCGATCAGCAGAGCTACAGCCGCCACATCAAGGGGCTCAGCATCGCCACCGACTTCATCAACTTCATCATGGACGTGGTGGTGAGCCAGGGCACCACGGCGCTGGCGAGCTTCAACAAGTTCCTGCAAAAACAGGGGGATGCCATCCGCTTCGGGGTGGAGAACAACAAGGACTTCTACAAGACCATCACGGTGGGCATCACGGTCGAGGTGTTCAAGGTGGGCAGCGAGCTGGTCTATGTGCCCAAGATCAAGCAGTACCGCGTCAACTTCGACCGCCAGAACAGCAAGTTCACCTCCGCCTGTGCCAGCGCCGAATTCGTCGACATCCACTTCAACTACCTCTATGCCGCCAACGTGTTCGACTACGAGGCCTTGAAGGATCCCGAGATCAAGCGCGACTTCGACAGCTTCATCCAGAAGCAGCGCAAGGCCCAGATCGAGGAAGCCGACACCTTCTTCAACGACGACTTCCCGCCGCTGCAACCCAAGCAGATCGCACGGAGCAAGGCGACGGTCTGATCTTCCCCCATCTTGGAAACAACACAGCCGGCATCTGCCGGCTGTTTTTTATGAAGGGCTTCAGGCCCGTTTCTCTTCGAGCCAGGCGCCCTGGCTCTGCATCTCGAACAGCTGGGCGTAGTGGCCCCCTAGCGCCATCAGTTCCCCATGGGTGCCGCGCTCGCTCACCTGGCCGCGGGAGAGCAGCAGTATCTCGTCCGCATCCACTATGGTGGAGAGCCGGTGGGCGATGGCGATGGTGGTGCGGCCACGGCGCGCCGCCGAGAGCGCCTGGGAGAGCGCCAGCTCCGTCTGGGAGTCCACGCTCGCGGTCGCCTCGTCCAGGATGAGGATGCGCGGATCCCCCACCAGGGCGCGGGCAAATGAGAGCAGCTGGCGCTGGCCGGCGGAGAGGTTCTTGCCCCCCTCCTCCATCAGGGTCTCCAGGCCCTTGGGCAGATGGCGCACGAACGCGGCCAGCTGCACCTCCTCCAGGGCCTGCCAGAGCCGCGCCTCATCGATGCCGTCACGGCCAAGACGCAGGTTTTCTGCCAAGGTCCCGACGAAGATGAAGGGATCCTGCTGCACCAGGCCTATGCTGCGGCGCACCGCCGAGAGCGACAGCGCGCTCATGGGGTGATCATCGAAACGGATGCAGCCCTGATCCAGCGGGTAGAAGCCCATCAGCAGGCTGATGATGGTGGACTTGCCGCTGCCGGTGTGACCCACCAGCGCCAGCATCTGGCCGGGACGGGTGGCGAAGCTCACCTCCTGCAGCACCGGCTGCTGGCCATCGTAGGAGAAGCTCACCCGCTCGAAACGCACCCGTCCCGCCAGGGGCAGCGTCTCGCCTTGCGTGCTCTCCCGGGATTCGTCCAGCAGGGCGAACACCCGCTCCCCCGCCACCATGGCCTGCTGCAGCTGGTTGAGCTGGTTGGTCATCTCGATGAGGGGCTCGATCATGCGCCCCAGATAGCTGATGAAGGCGTAGAGCACCCCCACCTGGATGGCGCCACCCGCGCTCAACCCCTCCTTGGCAAACAGGGCCAGCAGGCCGATGAGCACCATCATGTAGAAGAGATCGATGAGGGGGCGCAGCAGTATGCCGTTGATCTTGAGGCTCTTGATCCTGGCCTGCCAGTGCTGCTGGTTCACCTCGGCAAAGGCATTGGCGAAGTGGCGCTCCTGCACCATGGCCTGGATCACCGGCATCCCCTGCAGGGACTCGTTGAGGCGGCTGTTGATGTCGGAGAGCAGGCTGCGGGTCGCCCGCACCACGGGTACGCTCAGGCGCTGGTAGAGCCACATCACGGCCCCCACCGCCGGCAGCAGGGTGGCGCACACCAGCATCAGGCGCAGATCCAGCAGCGCCATGGAGATGAGGATGCCGCACAGCAGCACCACTTTTTGCACCAGCAGCCCTATCACCTGCACATAGAGGTTCATGATCGCCTCTGTGTCGTTGGTGATGCGGGAGATGAGGGAACCCGAGCGGTGCTTGTCGAAATAGCGGGCAGGCAGCCGGATGGCGGTGGCAAACACCTGCTCGCGAAGGGTCTGCACCACAGCCTGGGCGATGCGGTTGAAGCGCAGGGATTGCAGGTAAAAGCCCGCGGCAGAGAGCACCTGCAACCCCAGATAACCGGCGGCAAGGGCGGCGATGTGGGGCCACACCAGCTGGCGCGGCGCCAGGTAGTCGTCGATGAAGAGCTTGATGAGCAGAGGCCCGGCCACTTCGGCGCCGGTGGCCAGCAGCAGGCAGATGCCCGCCTGCACCAGCCAGCGGGGATAGCGGGCACAGTAGGCGAGCAGGCGTTTGATGGTTGGATTCACAGACTTGCCTCCAGCACAGCGTTCCCAAGGAATTGACTCTCTTTGCCCCCTTCTCCCCTCGCGGGAGAAGGGATGAGGGGAACCATTCGTCTCATCATCAAACTCACAGGCTCTCCTCCACGTTTTGTTCGAGACGCTGATAGCGCACCATGTCCGCGTACCAGCCGTTGTGGGCCATCAGGGCGCCATGAGCACCGCGCTCGCTGATGGCTCCCTGATCCAGCACCAGGATCTCGTCGGCCTGCTCCACCGCCGTCATGCGGTGGCTGACCAGAATGAGGGTCCGTCTGTGGGCCTTGAGCGCCAGCAGTATCTGCTGCTCTGTGTGGGCATCCACCGCCGACAGGGCGTCATCCAGCACCAGGATAGGCGCCGCCAGCAACAGGGCGCGGGCGATGGCGAGGCGCTGCTTCTGGCCCCCGGAGAGGGTCACCCCCTTCTCCCCCACCTCGGTCTCATACCCCCTGGGGAAACGCACTATGTCGTCGTGGACGCAGGCGATGCGGGCTACCCGCTCTATCTCCTCCCGGCTCGCCTCCGGCTTGCCGAGGGCGATGTTGGCGGCGATGGTGGTGGAGAAGAGGAAGGGCTCCTGGGGCACGTAGGCAAACTGGCTGCGCAGGGTGCCCAGGGGCAGCTGGTCGATGGGCACGCCCCCCATGGCAATGGCACCGGCCGTGGGATTGGCCAGCCGCATCAAGAGCTTGAGCAGCGAGCTCTTGCCCGCCCCGGTGCGCCCCACTATCCCCAGCATGGCGCCGTGTTGCAGGGTGAAATCCACGCCATGCAGCAGGCTGCGCTGCTCCAGCCGATAGCCCAGGCCCCTGGCCTCAAGCGGCAGGGCCGAGACAAAGGCCGCGGGCCGGGCCGGCTCCTCGATGTCGCTGCGCTCCCCCAGCATGCTCTCGATGCGGGAATAGGCGGCGCTGCCCCGCTCTATGATGTTGAACAGCCAGGCAATGGCGAACATGGGCCAGATGAGCTGCCCCAGGTACATGGTGAAGCTGGTGAGCTCCCCCAGGGTCAGCTTGTCTTGCAGTACCAGGGCACTGCCGCCGGCCACCGCCAGGAAGTAGGAGCAGCCGATGCAGAGGTAAATCACGGGATCGAACTTGGCATCGATGCGGGCCACCGCCATGTTGCACTCCCCCGCCTGGCGGGTCAGCTCGGCAAAGCCCTTGTCTTCCAGGGATTCCACCGCATAGGACTTGAGCACCCGCACCCCGGAGAGGGCCTCCTGGGTCTTGTTGTTGAGGCGGGAGAAGGCCCCCTGCGCCGCCTTGAACTCCTTGTAGATCTGGGTGCCGAAGCGGTTCATGAAGAAGGCCATCACCGGCAGCGGCAGCAGGGAGAGCAGGGTCAGCTGCCAGGAGTACTGGCTGCACATGATGGAGAGCACCAGGATACCGACAATGAAGGAGTCCACCAGGGTCAGCACTCCTTCGCCTGCGGTCATCTCCACCGCCTGGATGTCGTTGGTGGCGTGGGCCATCAGATCGCCGGTACGGTGGCGCTGGTAAAAGTCCGGGCTCATGCGGGTGAAGTGGCTGAACAGGCGGTTGCGCAGCACATAGGCGAGCCGGTAGGAGGCGCCAAACAGCATGACCCGCCACACGTAGCGCAGCAGGTAGATGAGCAGGCCAAGGCCCAGCAGCCCCGCCAGATAGCCCATCAGGGTGCCCTCATCGAGCTCCCCCCTGGCGATGCCATCCACCACCCAACCCACCACCTTGGGGGGGATCACGGTCAACAGAGCCACCATCATCAACAGGGAGATGGCCATCAGATAACGCCGCCACTGATCCTTGAAAAACCAGCCAAGCCGCAAAAATACGCTCACAGTAAAGTCCTTGCTCGCGGCACAGCGGGGGCCGCGTGATCATAAGAGAAGCTCAATACAATCGCCCCCGAGGTGGGGGCGATGGGAGTGGGTCATCATAGCCTGAAGCGGACGACTTGAGAACGATTGCTATCTCACCGGTTCACAGCCGCTTGTCCGGGGAGGAAAACGGGAAGGCGACCGACTCCTGCTGCTCGCCGGTCAGCAGGAAATGGGAGACCTCTTCCCGGGTCTGGGTGAAGACTTGCTGCAACTGGGTCAGCTCCCCCTCGCTCAGCTCCTCTTGCAGCCGCAGCCGCCACTCCAGCTCGCCGGCCAGCAGTTGCAGCCGGGAGGCGGAGATGTTGGCCGACACCCCCTTCAGGGTGTGCAGCAGGCGGCAGGCCACCTCGGGTTGCTGGCGGCGCAGGGCGGAGCGAATGTCCCACAGATCGTCCTTGTGCTCGGAGAGGAACAGCTTGAACAGGATCTGCAGCGCCTCCCTGTCCTGCTCCAGCCGGCGCAGCGCATCCTCCAGATCCAGCACCCCCATCAGATCCGGCGGCTTGACCTCGAGCGGCGCCCGCCGCTCGCCACTGGCGTTCTTCACCCACTGCAGCAGGTTGTTGTAGAGATCCAGCTTGCTGACCGGCTTGGTGACATAGCCGTTCATGCCGACCCCGAGGCAGCGCTCCCTGTCCCCCGGCATGGCGCTGGCGGTGAGCGCTATGATGGGGACGTCGTGCTTGTCCACCATCTTGCGGATCTGGCGGGTCGCATCCAGTCCATCGAGCACCGGCATCTGCAAGTCCATCAGGATGACGTCAAAGGGTTGCTCCGCTACCTGCTCCACCGCCTCGCGGCCATTGTCCACCACAGTGACCACGGCCTCGACCCGGCGCAGGTACTCCATGATGAGCTGCTGGTTGACGCGGTTGTCCTCGGCCAGCAGCACCCGGGTCCCGTGCAGCAGCTCCCTGAAGTGCTGCTGATCCCCCTGGGCCTCGGCCTGACGGACCTTGCTGTCGTGGGAGCTGCCGTTGAGCAGCTCATCGACCTTGGCCAGCAGGGCGTTCTCTGTCATGGGCTTGGCCAGGAAGTGGGTCAGCCCCATGCTCTCCATGCGCCCGTGCAGCCCCTCCCTAGACCAGGCGCTGGTCATCAGTATGGGCAGGCGCCGCCACTGGCTGTGCTGATACATCTCGAGGGCGAGATCCAGGCCGTCCTCCTGCCCCATGCGCCAGTCGAGGATGGCGAGCCGGATGTGGTGGCCCTCCTCCCGCAACACCTGGCGGGCACGGGAGAGGCTGTTGACCACGATCACGGAGGCACCGGCCCGGCCCAGTATGTCCTTGGCGAGCTCCAGCACCAGTTCGTTGTCATCCATCATCAGGATGAGGGGCTGGTGATCGAAGAAGACCCGGCGCCCGGAGACCCCATAGACGGCCTGGGACAGGGGGATCTCGAACAGGAAGGTGGAGCCCACCCCGGGCTTGCTCTGCACCCTGATCTCCCCCCCCATCAGCCCCACCAGCCGCTGGGAGATGTTGAGCCCGAGCCCCGAGCCGCCATATTTGCGGGTGTTGCCCGCCTCCAGCTGGGTAAAGGGCTGGAACAGCTGTGCCTGCTTCTCCGGCGCTATGCCGATACCGGTGTCCCGCACGCTGAAGCACACCCGCATCGGGTATTGATTGACTAGAGTGATGGCCACCTCCACCTCCCCCCGCTCGGTGAACTTGATGGCGTTGTTGACCAGGTTGACCAGCACCTGGCCGAGGCGCAGCGGATCACCGCGCAGAAAATCGGGCACCGCAGGCGACTTGTTGATGATGACCTCGATCTGCTTGCGCTCCGCCAGATCCGCAAACATGGCGGCCAGGGAGTCGAGCTGTTCGCTGAGATCGAAGTCGATCTCCTCCAGGGTCAGCTTGCCTGACTCCACCTTGGTGAGATCCAGGATGTCGTTGATGAGCAGCAGCAAAGTATCAGAAGAGGACTTTATCTTGTTGAGATAGTCCCGCTGCTGCTGATCGAGGTTGGTCTGCAGCGCCAGGGCGCTGAAGCCGATGATGGCATTCATGGGGGTGCGGATCTCGTGGCTCATGTTGGCCAGGAAGTCACTCTTGGCCTGGGCCAGCAAGGCGGCGTGGCGGGACAGCTCGCTCAGCTTCTGGTTGCGGCGCCACAGGGTCGCGGCCACCAGCGAGAAGCAGAGCAGCGCGCTCCCCAGCACCATCAGGTAGAAGCGGCTCTTGAGGGAGGAGGCCAGATCCAGCTTGCTCTGTTTCCAGGCCGGCAGCGAGGCCAGCCCCTTCATCTCGACGATCTGGTTGCGCAGGCGGTGGTATTCCATCACCTGCTGATTGAGCTCCTGGCTGAGCTGGGTCAGGGCCGTGACTTTGGGCTGCCCGGGGTAGGTCTCCATCAGGTGCAGTTGCAGTTGCCGCAGTTGACGCTGTTCGCTGGTGTCCCAGCTGCGCCTGAGGTAGTGGCTCAACCGGGAGAGCTCGGTGAGATCGCGGGCTTGTTCGGCCCCGGCCGGCAGGGTTGCCAGCAGCGCCTTGAGCTGGCTCTGGAAACGGGGCGCCAGGTATTCGATGGTCATCTCCATGGTGTAGAGCCTGGCGAGATCCAGCAGATAACCGTCGATATCCCGTTGCAGCGCCAGGGACTTGGGATCATCCACCGACCCCGGGTCTTCGCGCACCTGGCTCACGAAGCGATCCAGGCTGTTCGACAGCAGGCTGAGGCGCTGCTGCACGCTGCCATCGCTGGCCTTCTCGCGCCCCAGCAGATAGACGGTGTCGGTATTGACCCGATTGAGGACCAACTCTGCGGCCACGCTCAGATCGGAGGCGCGTTGTTGCTGGCTCAGCAACTGCCAGCAATAGGCAGAGAACGCCAGCAGCGATACGATGATAAGGCCAAAGACAACACGATGGTCCCGTGCAACACTCTTCATCCCGTCTCGATTCTCATGTCATGGTCGGCCATCCGGTGCCCCAGGATCAGGGCCGAACAGCCGAGTGTGAAAAACAACTGAGCGCTATGTTACCGTTAGTCTGCTCTGTGAATGCAATAAAGATGTTGCCGGGCCATGAATAAAGGAGCCAATTATGTCACTTGTCACTACCTATTGTAGCCACTGCTTTACCCGCAATCGCCTGCCCGGCGACAAGGTGGATGCCAGTGCAAAGTGTGGTCGCTGCCACCAACCCCTGTTTTCCCACTCCCCGGTGTCGGGTCGCCTGGCGCACTTCGATGCCCTGATCCAGTCCGACATACCGGTGGTGGTCGACTTCTGGGCCAGCTGGTGCGGCCCCTGCCTGCAGTTCGCCCCCGTCTTTCAAGAGATAGCCCAGGAGCTCGAACCCCGCATCCGCTTCGTGAAGCTAGACACCGAACAGGAGGCCGCCATCGCCAGCCGCTACGCCATTCGCAGCATCCCGACCCTGATGATCTTCAAGGGGGGGCAGATCCTGGCTCAGCGCAGCGGCTCCCTGCCAAAGAGCCTGTTCAAGGAGTGGCTGCTTTCCGTCACGGCAGAGCTCAAATGAAAACAGAATGTTTAATTTCTGTTTAATAGCAGATCCATTTTCACTTGACTCTGTGAGTCGCCACATGATTTGACCACATCCCCCTGTTTCAAACAGGGGGATAAATGTAACCTCGGCAACACAACAACAACCATAAATTAACCGAGAGAACAACATGCATACCTCTGCAGTCCCTTCCGCCCCTACACGCTGGCTGGACATCAAGGCCGGGATCGTCATCCTGGACGTTCTGCTGCTCTGCGCCATGCTCGCCTGGCTTCCGTTTGATCCCATGATCAACAAAGGCCTCGGCATCCTGATCTTCATCGCCATCCTCTGGCTGACCGAGGCGGTGAACATCACCATCACGGCCTTGTCCATCCCGGTGCTCGCCACCCTGCTCGGGGTGTTTGACATGAGCAAGTCGCTGACCGACTTCGCCAACCCTGTCCTCTTCCTCTTCTTCGGCGGCTTTGCCCTGGCGGCGGCCCTCTCCAAGCAGGGGCTGGATACCCAGATCGCCGCCAAGGTGATGCAGCTGGCCAAGGGTCACCTCGGCTGGGCAGCCATAGTGCTGTTCACCATCACGGCGGCGCTCTCCATGTGGATCAGCAACACCGCCACCGCCGCCATGATGATGCCGCTCGCCCTCGGCATGCTCAAGGGGCTCGATATTCACAAGGAGCGCCGCACCCTGGTCTTCGTCCTGCTTGGCGTCGCCTACAGCGCCAGCATCGGCGGTATAGGCACCCTGGTGGGCAGCCCCCCCAATGCCATCGCCGCCGCCCAGATGGGCCTCGGCTTCACCGACTGGCTGAAGTTCGGCATCCCCGTGGTGCTCATCTTCATGCCGGTGGGCATAGGCCTGCTCTATTGGGTGACGCGCCCCAACCTGTCGCACCAGGTCAGCACAGAGCAGGTCACCATAGAGTGGACCGGCCAGCGCAAGACCACCTTGCTCATCTTCCTGACCACAGTGCTGCTGTGGATTGGCTCCCAGCCCATAGCCGCGGCGCTCGGCGGCATTCCCCAGTTCGATACCCTGATCGCCATGGGCGCCATCCTGGCCATCGCCGTCAGCCGGGTCGCCAGCTGGGATGACATCAACCAGAACACCGACTGGGGCGTGCTGCTGCTGTTCGGGGGTGGCCTGACCTTGAGCGCCATCCTCAAGCAAACCGGTGCCAACGCCTTCCTGGCGGAGCACCTCTCCAGTGCGCTCTCCACCATGCCCATCTTCATCATATTGCTCTGCCTTGCCGCCTTCGTGGTGTTCCTGACCGAGCTGGTCTCCAACACCGCCACCGCCGCCCTGCTGGTGCCGCTGTTCGCCGGTGTGGCCGAGGCGCTGGGGGTCTCCCCCATAGTGGTGTCTGTGCTTATCGCCGTCGGCGCCTCCTGCGCCTTCATGCTGCCGGTGGCCACCCCGCCGAACGCCATCGTCTTTGCCAGCGGTCACATCCAGCAGCGGGAGATGATGCGAGCCGGTCTGGTGCTGAACCTGGTGTTCACCGTCATCCTGACCCTACTGGCCTATTTCTTCGGCGATATACTGCACTGATCCCGGTGCCAGGCTGATGGGCCCAGCCCCTGAGCCGTCGCCCCCAGGCCCGTTGAAACACCAGAGCCCCGCACCCTCGGGGCTCTGTTTATTCTTCCCCCCTAGAGCTTCCCCCCAGCCTCTCCCCCTCTCCTTGCCACTGGCCCTGCCCTGTGACGCGCCTCAAGCCATTAACACGGCCTTAAGAAAGTGCCTCCATGATGCGGGCAACGGCGCTCCGGCAACAGGCGTATGGAAAGCCGGTATGGATCACAACGAGAGGAAAAAAATCATGGAGAAAGCGACGGAAAGCGGCAAGGCCATCAGGGTGTGGGATCCCCTGATCAGGGTGTTTCACTGGGCAACCGTCCTGCTATGCGTGCTCAACCTGTTCATCCTGGATGAGGGCAGACGCAATCACCGCTATGTCGGATACGCCCTGGCCGGATTGCTGGTGCTGCGCATCCTGTGGGGATTTGCCGGCTCAGACTACGCCAGGTTTGCCCAGTGGTTTCCGACCCCGGCCCGTCTGGGCCGCTACCTGCAGGCCAGCTGGCAGGGCAAGCACCCCTATCATGCCGGCCACAATCCGCTGGGTGCCTTGATGATACTGCTGCTGTTGACCTGTCTGGTGGGGACAGCCGTCACCGGGATCATGACGGGGTACGAGCAGCTGTTTAATGAGGATCTCATGGAGGAGCTGCACGAGTTCTTTGCCAAGGCGCTGCAGATCGCCATCTTCATCCATGTGCTGGCGGTCATCGTCCTCGATCGCCTGACCCGGGGGGATCTTATCAGGGCCATGATCACCGGCAGTAAGCGCGTGCCGGTCGGCACCGAGATCGTCGACAAGCGCTGAGTCCTTCTCGATCAAAGGAGATAAAAAAACCCCGCGATGCGGGGTTTTTTCATATTGGTTGTGGTCAGCCGACGTTGCAGCTCTTCAATTTCCAGATCCGATCCACGTAGTCCTGGATGGAGCGGTCGGAGTTGAACTTGCCCATGGTGGCCGAGTTGATGATGGCCTTCTTCGCCCACAGCGCCGGATCCCGATACCAGGTATCGATCAGCTTGTGCGCTTCCGAGTAGGAGGCAAAATCGGCCAGGGTCAGGTAAGGGTCTCCCCCTTCCAGCAAGGAGCGCTTGATGGAGGCGAGCTCCCCCGGGCGACCCGGCGTGAAGTAGTCGGTGTCGAACCAGTCCAGCACCGCCTTGAGCTCGGAGTTGGCATAGTAGAAGTCGTACGGGTTGTAACCGCGCGCCTTCAGGGACTTCACCTCGTCCACGTTCAGACCGAAGATGGCGCAGTTCTCGGCTCCTGCCTCTTCCGCGATCTCGATGTTGGCACCATCCAGGGTACCTATGGTGATGGCGCCGTTCAGTGCCATCTTCATGTTGCCTGTCCCTGAGGCCTCGTAGCCTGCGGTGGAGATCTGCTCGGAGACATCCGCCGCCGGGATCAGCTTCTCGGCCAGGCTCACGCGGTAGTTCGGCATGAACACCACTTTCAGCTTGCCCTGGATGCGGGCGTCGTTGTTGACCCGCTCCGCCAGCTTGTTGATGGCGTAGATGATGTCCTTGGCCAGCTTGTAACCGGGCGCCGCCTTGGAGCCGAAGATGAACACACGCGGATGCATGTCATAGTCCGGGTTCGCCAGCAGACGACGATACAGCGCCATGATGTGGATGAGGTTCAGCTGCTGACGCTTGTACTCGTGCAGACGCTTGATCTGGACGTCGAAGATCGCCTCGGCCGAGACATCGATACCGGTTTCGGCCTTGATGACCTTGACCAGCTTCTCCTTGTTGTGACGCTTGATGGTCATGAACTGCTGCTGGAACGCCTTGTCGTCGGCAAACTTGGTCACGCTGCGCAGCTTGTCCAGCTGCAGCGGCCACTCCTTGCCCACCACCTCGTTGTAGAGGGCGGAGAGCTCGGGGTTGCAGGCCAGCAGCCAGCGACGGGGGGTCACGCCGTTGGTGACGTTGCACATCTTCTCTGGCCACAGCTCGGCATACTCGGGGAAGAGATCCTCTTTCACCAGCTTGGAGTGGATCTCGGCCACGCCGTTCACCTTGGAGGAGCCGATGACGCACAGGTTGCCCATGCGCACCTTGCGTACGTCCCCTTCTTCGATGATGGAGAGCTTGGCCTTGATGGCATCGTTGCCCGGCCACTTGGGTTCCACCAGCTCGTTCAGGAAGCGGGCGTTGATCTCGTAGATGATCTCGAGATGACGGGGCAGCACCTTCTCGAACAGGCTGACGGACCACTTCTCCAGCGCTTCCGGCAGCAGGGTGTGGTTGGTGTAGGAGAAGACCTGGTAGCAGATGGCCCAGGCGGCATCCCAGTGCAGGTCTTCCTCGTCCACCAGCACTCGCATCAGCTCGGGGATGGCCACTGTCGGGTGGGTATCGTTGAGCTGAATGGCAATTTGCGCGGCAAAGTTGCGGAAGTCCGCACCATGCACCCGCTTGTAGCGGCGCATGATGTCCTTGATGGAGCAGGCACAGAAGAAGTACTGCTGGATCAGGCGCAGCTCTTTGCCTGCATCTGTCTCGTCGTTCGGGTAGAGCACCTTGGAGATGGTCTCGGCCTGGGCCTTCTCGGCCTGGGAGTCGATGTAACCACCGGCGTTGAACACATCCCAGTCAAAGAACTCGGAGGCACGGGATTCCCACAGCCGCAGTATGTTGACGGTGTGACCGCCAAAGCCCACCACAGGGATGTCCCAGGGCACCCCTTTGATCTTGCGACCGGCGTGCCACACCTTCTTCAGGCCGCCCTTGTCACCGAACACTGTCTCCACGTAGCCGTAGAGCGGGATCTCCTGTACCGACTCGGGGCGGCAGATCTCCCAGGGGTTGCCATATTCACGCCAGGAGTCCGGGCGCTCGATCTGGCGGCCATCCTGGATCTCCTGACGGAACAGACCGTGCTCGTAATGGATGCCGTAACCCACCGCCGGGTAGTTCAGGGTGGCCAGGGAGTCGATGAAGCAGGCGGCCAGACGGCCCAGGCCGCCGTTACCAAGGGCCATGTCCGGCTCTTGTTCGCACAGATCGGTCAGTTCCAGACCTAGTTCACCCAGGGCCTCTTCGCAAATTTTGTACAGGGAGAGGTTGTGCAGGTTGTTGGAGGTCAAACGCCCCATCAGGAATTCAGCAGAGAGATAGTGAATCGCACGAGTATCTTTCTTGAAGTGAGTCTGCTGAGTACGGGTCA
Organism: Aeromonas sp. R4-3; assembly: GCF_040908275.1. Taxonomy (NCBI): domain Bacteria; kingdom Pseudomonadati; phylum Pseudomonadota; class Gammaproteobacteria; order Aeromonadales; family Aeromonadaceae; genus Aeromonas; species Aeromonas sp. R4-3. Next base: position 6,928 of record NZ_JBFODK010000017.1, on the reverse strand, counting down.
GGCGCTCGTACACCTGTTCGTTGACGGCGGCAGCGGTCGCTTTCCACCATGCTTCGGGGGAGGCTTTCTGTTCGCTTGTACCCAAGGTAGAACGCAGGTGACGCACGATACTCGCCTTGAGCTGATCTTTATCCAGTTGGAGATCCTGGTCTGTCTTCTTCTTGGTAGCCATAAACCATTTTCCTTCGTTACAAATAAAAAATGTTATCCCCTTGAGGGACCGGCGCTGTTGTTATCTCAGAATATGTTCCGGCGTGGGCATACTAGCTAAAGCCGGGGGTTTAAAAGTTAACGTGAGTCACACTTTAACGTATAAAAATGACAGTTTCACCATGAAAACCCTTTCCTATATCCCGCCTAAACAAAATAAAAATAACCTTAAAAATCAAAACATTGAATGAAATTCAAAAAGATGGATTCATGAATAGGTTTTCAATGATTGCCAGCGGCTGAAAATACGTGAAAATAAGCGGCTATTCGGCCGGCGATGAAATCGCTTTCAATGCTTGATGCATCAGCACGGCAATAAAAGGAAGCTGCCCCAATTGGGGCAGCTTCCTGAGCTGAATTAACCATGAGCCTTGAACTGGTTACTCATGGGGTCGTAGTGATAACCAATCTGCTGCAGACGGGTGGCCAGCTGATCCTCCGTCATGTCGTAGTAAGCCAGCAACTCTTCCAGACCATCGCACTCCAGCCGCAGCTTCTCGTTGATGATCCCGAGCAGAATATTGGCGTCCAGCCGTTGCAAGGTGCTCACATCCATCTTGGTCCCTCCTCTTGCCATACATACTGTATAACCATGAGCGCCGACCCGCGCTTTGTCTACAGGTTAAAAAACACCCGCCCCACCATCAATATAAATATTATTTAAATTCAAATAGTTAATAAAAAAACCTGTTAGTCGGCTCACATTTTTAATCACAAACGCCTTGTCACTGGCATGAGATAGAACTACTGTATACGCATACAGCATGGTTATTCATACAGGACACACATATGAGCCAGCCCCTGAGTCACCGCCCACTCTCCTCCTCTGCAGGTGTTATCCCCACCTGGCCCACCCGCCATCAGGGCAAGGCGGAGCATGAGCATCGACTGGCCATGGATCTCCATGAAGCCCCGCTGCTGGATGCGCTGGGAAGATTGAGCCAGAGCGACAGCGGCTGGATTTTGCTCATAGCCCCGCCAGGGCTGCCCGTGGCCAAGCAACTGCAGGCACAGGGGATCAACCCAGCCCGGGTACTGGTGGTCCACGGCCCCAAGATCAAAAACTGGCAACGTCTGCTGGAGCAGAGCCTGGCCAACGGCCATTGTGCCGCCGTCTTGACCTGGCTGCCGGAACGGGTTGCCCTGGATCGCAGCCGCCTCAGCACCCTGGGGCAGCGTACAGGTGTCCTGACCCGCTTCTTCGAGCCCACCCCATCCCAAGGTGGCCCCCTTTGTTACGGTGGGCAGGACGTCTACCTGAACCATTAATACACGCCGACCGGCGCCAGCTGGCAGGGCTCCCCGCCCCCGCGCGTCATCCTGGCCGGCAACCAAGACGAGAAAGGCGACCCTGGGGTCGCCTTCTGTCATATGGCCTGTGTGATGGGCTGCTATCTGCCCGGCGCCCCGCCAGGGGTTTGCACAGGATCAGGCGAGCTTGGTATCCAGCTCGGCGATCTTGGCAGACCAGTAAGCCGGGCCGGTTTCATGGATGTTGTTGCCCTGAGAGTCGACCGCCACTGTCACCGGCATGTCTTCCACCTCGAACTCATAGATGGCTTCCATCCCCAGATCGGCGAAGGCCACCACACGGGCCTTCTTGATGGCCTTGGCCACCAGGTAGGCGGCACCCCCCACGGCCATCAGATAGACGGCCTGGTGCTGCTTGATGCTCTCGACGGTTTTCGGACCCCGCTCGGACTTGCCTATCATGCCGATGAGGCCGGTTTCACCCAGCATCATGTCGGTGAACTTGTCCATCCGGGTGGAGGTGGTGGGGCCAGCCGGGCCGACCACTTCGTCACGCACCGCATCGACCGGGCCGACGTAATAGATGAAGCGGTTGGTGAAGTCGACCCCTTCCGGCATGCCTTCGCCATTTTTCAGCATGTCGGCAATGCGCTTGTGGGCCGCGTCACGGCCGGTGAGGATCTTGCCGGACAGCAGCACTGTGTCACCGCTCTTCCAGCTGGCGAGCTCGGCCTTGGTGATGCCGTCGACGTTGACCCGGCGCACGTTGCCGCCCGCTTCACGGGTGATCTGTGGCCAGTCTTCCAGCTTCGGCGGGGTCAATTCGGCGGGGCCAGAGCCATCGAGCTCGAAGTGAACATGACGGGTAGCGGCGCAGTTGGGGATCATCACCACCGGCTTGGAGGCCGCATGGGTCGGGGCGGACTTGACCTTCACGTCCAACACTGTGGTAAGGCCGCCCAGACCCTGGGCACCAATCCCCAGCCGGTTGACCTTGTCATAGAGCTCGACCCGCAGCTTCTCTTCTGTGGTCTCTGGACCCCGGGCGATCAGCTCCTGAATGTCGATGTGCTCCATCAGGGCTTCCTTGGCGAGCACGGCCGCCTTCTCGGCGGTGCCGCCAATGCCGATCCCCAGCATGCCAGGCGGGCACCAGCCGGCGCCCATGGTCGGCACGGTTTTGAGCACCCATTCGACCACATCGTCGGAGGGGTTGAGCATCACCATCTTGGACTTGTTCTCGGAGCCGCCGCCCTTGGCCGCAATGCTCACTTCCACCTTGTCCCCCGGGATCATGTCGATGTGCACCACGGCAGGGGCATTGTCCTTGGTGTTCTTGCGACTGCCGGCCGGATCCGCCAGCACGCTGGCACGCAGCGGGTTGTCCGGGTTGGTGTAGGCACGGCGGGTGCCCTCATCCACCATCTCCTGGACCGTCATGTCGCTGTCCCACTGCACCTGCATGCCGATCTTGACGAAGCAGGTGACTATGCCGGTGTCCTGGCACAGAGGGCGATGCCCTTCGGCAGACATGCGGGAGTTGATCAGGATCTGGGCCAGGGCATCCTTGGCGGCCGGGTTGATCTCGCGGTCATAGGCAGCCTTGGCGGCATGGACAAAATCGAGGGGGTGGTAGAAAGAGATGTACTGCAGGGCGTCAGCAATGGAATCGATAAAGTCCTGTTTTCTAATGATGCTCATATCATCCTCACTGGTCCTTGTCGTCGCTTGCGCGAGCAAGGGCTTCCATATGAGCCGGGCCTACGGCAGGCGGCGAATGCGCACAGAGCCGGCGACTACGGCGTGTTTTTATAACGGTGTTTTTCTTAAAAATGCCGGCGGCCATGATACGCTTGAGCACCCGAACCGGCTAGGGAGCTGGGTGCAAACTGTTGCCTGTGTAACAAAAAATGAAACCAAGACTGCATATCCACCATTTCGACCCGCAAGCATCGCTTCACGCCCTGTTTGCCCGCTTGCAACACCAGGCCTGGGCCATCTTGCTGGAATCGGCAGGCCCAACGGGCGCCGACAACCGCTTTGACATCATCAGCGCCGATCCGCTCGCCACCCTGGAGACCCGGGGTGCCAGCACCAGCCTGCGCCACGCAGGCAGCCAGACCCTGCATGAAGACGATCCCCTCACCCTGCTCGCCCGCACCCAGCAGGCCCTGCTGGGGGATCAGGTGCAGGATGAACATGACCTGCCCTTCATCGGGGGCGCCCTGGGGCTCTTTGGCTACGACCTGGGACGGCGATTCGAGCGTCTGCCCACTCAGGCCTGTGCGGACATCCAGGTACCTGACATGGCGGTGGGGATCTACGACTGGGCACTGCTGCGGGAGGTCGCGACCGGCCGCTGGCAGCTGGTGCACTGGGGAGATGAGGCCGGGCTCGCGAGACGCCTGCAGTGGCTGGCGGCGCAAACCCCGCAGGCCGGCGCCCCCTTCGCCTTGCAGGGAGAGTGGCAGAGCAACATGAGCCGGGCCGAGTATGGCGAGAAGTTCGCCCGCATCCAGGCCTATCTGGCAGCGGGGGACTGCTATCAAATCAACCTGACCCAGCGCTTCAGCGCCCCCTATGGCGGGGACGAGTGGTCCGCCTATCTCGCCCTCAGCGTCGCCAACAAGGCCCCCTTCTCGGCCTTTGTCCGGTTGCCCCAGAGCGCCATTTTGAGCCTCTCCCCCGAGCGCTTCCTGCTGCTCGATGGCCGCCACATCGAGACCAAGCCCATCAAGGGCACCCGGCCCCGTCATCCGGATCCCGCCATCGACAGGCAAGTGGCCGAGTCGCTCGCCAGTGCCGACAAGGACAGATCGGAGAACCTGATGATCGTGGATCTGCTGCGCAACGACATAGGTCGGGTCAGCCGCCCGGGCTCCGTCAGCGTGCCTAGCCTGTTTGCGGTGGAGTCCTTCCCCGCCGTGCATCACCTTGTCTCCACCATTCACGGTGAGCTGGATGCGCGCTGGCAGGGGGTGGATCTGCTGCGGGCCTGTTTCCCTGGCGGCTCCATCACGGGGGCCCCCAAGATCCGGGCGATGGAGATCATCGAGGAGCTGGAGCCGGTGCGGCGCAACGCCTATTGCGGCAGCATCGGCTACCTGAGCCAGCACGGCCGGATGGACACCAGCATCTGCATTCGCACCCTGATAGCCGAGGCCGGCCGGCTCCATTGCTGGGCGGGAGGGGGCATCATCGCCGACTCAGACCCGGACGCCGAATATCAGGAGACCTACGACAAGGTGGCCCGCATCCTGCCACTGCTGGATGCCCTGCGCCAATGAGCCTGTGACTGCCCTCGCCCGCCCCAAGGAGACCAGGACCGAGATGGATATCGAGATGAACCGCGCCGAGCTGCTGACCCGTTTCCTGTTGCAGCGCCCCGCCCCCGCCCACCGCCTGATGCTGGCGGGGCTCAAACCGGCGGCTGTGCTGATCCCCCTGGTGGAGCGTCCCCAGGGGCTGCATCTGTTGCTGACCCGCCGCAGCCCTACCCTGCGCCACCACCCGGGGCAGATAAGCTTCCCCGGCGGGCGCCAGGACCCTGAAGATGAGAGCCTGATCCACACGGCCCTGCGAGAGACCCACGAGGAGCTCGGGATCCCCGCCTCCCAGATCCGGGTCATCGGCAGCCTCACCCCCCTCAACACCATCTCCCTGTATGACGTCCTGCCGGTGCTGGCCATGATAGACCCCGACTATCGGCTTGCCCTCAGCCCCGATGAGGTGGAGCAGGCCTTCGAGGTGCCCCTCAGCCATGTGCTGGATCCGGCCCATCACATAGCCCTGACCCTCCCAAGGGCGGGCAAGCGCCACACCATCTACTGGATCCCCTGGCAACACTCCTTCATCTGGGGGGCCACCGCCAGCATGATCCGCCAACTGGCCCAGCACCTGTCAGGACAACATATTGATAACCTGGCGAGGTGAAAGATTATCCATTTAACATTCAACTAACACCGCATATGATAAATAAATTTTGATTATTTATTCTTTTGATCACATTTCTATAAGAAAGTGCGGGTTTCAGCCTCATAAAGGTGAATCTGATCAACATTTTTGATTAAAAAAAAAGTATTCTTGCGCCGACTAATTAAAACCACACATTCGGGGTGAGACACATGTCCAATACTGTCACTGGCGCACAGGACGTTGCAGCCGCACAGGAGCAAGGGATCCGCTCGGTCCAATCACGCGGTTGGAGCAAACAAGACACCACCTGGGTTATCAGCCTGTTCGGCACCGCCGTCGGCGCCGGCATCCTGTTCCTGCCCATCAACGCCGGCATGGGTGGCTTCTGGCCACTGGTGGTGATGGCGCTGCTGGTCGGCCCCATGACTTACCTGGCCCACCGTGGCCTGGCGCGCTTCGTGCTCTCCTCCAAGAAGCCAAATGCGGATATCACCGAAGTGGTGGAAGAGCATTTCGGCGTGGGCGCCGGCAAACTAATCACCCTGCTCTACTTCTTCGCCATCTACCCCATAGTGCTGATCTACGGCGTGGGCATCACCAATACCGTCGAGAGCTTCCTGGTCAACCAGCTGCAGATGACGGCGCCACCGCGCTGGATCCTCTCCATAGTGCTAATCATGGCCATGATGTCGGTCATGCTGGCCGGTGAGAAGCTGATGCTGAAGGTCACCGAGTTCCTGGTGTACCCGCTCATCGCCATCCTGGCGGGCATCTCCCTCTACCTGATCCCGGACTGGACAGGTGCCGCCCTGGCCCAGGTGCCTTCCGCCAAGGATTTCGCCACCACTCTGTGGCTGACCATCCCTGTGCTGGTGTTCTCCTTCAACCACAGCCCGGCCATCTCCAGCTTCGCCCTGGCCCAGCGCCGTGACCACGGTGACAACGCCGTCGCCAAGTCAGACGCCATCTTGAAGCGCACCGCCATCGTACTGCTGGGCTTCGTGATGTTCTTCGTCTTCTCCTGCGTGATGAGCCTGACTCCGGCCCAGCTGGCAGAAGCCAAGTCCCAGAACATTGCCGTGCTCTCCTACCTGGCCAACCAGCATGCGAGCCCCTTCATCTCCTACTTCGGCCCGCTGGTTGCCTTCGTCGCCATCGTCTCCTCCTTCTTCGGTCACTACCTGGGTGCCCGTGAAGGTCTGAAGGGCATGGTGATGCAGCAGATGCGCTCCTCCGGCAAAGAGCCGAACCACAAGAAGATTGAGCTGTTCATCATCGCCTTCTTCATTCTGACCCTGTGGAGTGTGGCCGTGATCAACCCCTCCATCCTCGGCATGATCGAATCCCTGGGTGGCCCCATCATCGCCACAATCCTGTTCCTGATGCCGATGTACGCCATCAAGCGCGTCCCGGCCATGGCGAAATACCAGGGCCAGATCAGCAACGTGTTCGTGGCAACCATGGGCCTCATCGCCATCTCTGCCATCCTCTATCAGCTGGTCGGCTAACCCCGCCCCCGATGGCCAGGGTCAACCGGATCGCCGGTTGACCC
>NZ_JBFODK010000016.1:0-20247 GCF_040908275.1 Aeromonas sp. R4-3 | reverse complement strand
GCGATCAGGGTAACAACCATTTTGATGTTGTCGCCTGGCATTACCATTTCAACGCCTTCCGGCAGTTCGATGGTACCGGTCACGTCGGTAGTACGGAAGTAGAACTGCGGACGGTAGCCCTTGAAGAACGGGGTATGACGACCACCTTCTTCTTTGGACAGCACGTACACTTCGGATTCGAACTTGGTGTGCGGCTTGATGGAGCCCGGCTTGGCCAGTACTTGACCACGCTCAACTTCTTCACGCTTCACGCCACGCAGCAGGGCGCCAACGTTCTCACCAGCACGGCCTTCGTCCAGCAGTTTGCGGAACATTTCAACACCGGTACAGGTGGTAGAAACGGTGTCTTTGATACCGACGATTTCTACAGTCTCACCGACCTTGACGATACCGCGCTCTACACGACCGGTAACAACGGTACCACGGCCAGCGATGGAGAAGACGTCTTCGATAGGCATCAGGAACGGCTGGTCAATGGCACGCTCCGGCTCCGGGATGTAGGTATCCAGGTGGTGAGCCAGCTCGATGATCTTCTCTTCCCATGCAGCGTCGCCTTCCAGCGCTTTCAGCGCGGAACCACGAACTACCGGCAGGTCATCACCCGGGAAGTCGTACTCGGTCAGCAGTTCACGAACTTCCATCTCGACCAGTTCGAGCAGCTCTTCGTCATCTACCATGTCGCACTTGTTCATGAACACGATCATGTACGGGATGCCAACCTGGCGACCCAGCAGGATGTGCTCACGAGTTTGCGGCATCGGGCCGTCAGTCGCGGCTACTACCAGAATCGCGCCGTCCATCTGGGCAGCACCGGTGATCATGTTCTTAACGTAGTCGGCGTGACCCGGGCAATCTACGTGGGCGTAGTGACGGATAGCGGTGTCGTATTCTACGTGGGAGGTGTTGATGGTGATACCACGCTCACGCTCTTCCGGCGCCTTGTCGATCTGGTCGAAGGCGAAAGCTTTACCACCGAAGTGCTTGGCCAGCACGTTGGTGATGGCGGCGGTCAGGGTGGTTTTACCGTGGTCAACGTGGCCGATGGTGCCGACGTTTACGTGCGGTTTGTTACGCTCAAATTTTTCTTTAGACACGACGTAGTCCTTCTAGGTTAAACCCGCCTACCGTCGTAGGCGGGGAATCATAAATTACTTGGATTTGCGCTCTTCGATCACGGCCTGGGCGACGTTAGTCGGGGCATCGTGATACTTGGCGAATTCCATGGCGTAGGAAGCGCGACCCTGGGTAGCGGAACGCAGGGCAGTCGCATAACCGAACATCTCGGCCAGCGGCACGAGAGCACGAACGATCTTGCCGGACGGGCCGTCTTCCATACCTTCGATCAGGCCACGACGACGGTTCAGGTCACCGATCACGTCGCCCATGTAATCTTCCGGAGTCTCAACTTCTACTTTCATGATCGGTTCGAGCAGAACCGGGTTGGCCTTCATGAAGCCAGCCTTAAAGGCCATGGAAGCAGCGATTTTGAACGCCAGTTCGGAGGAGTCGACATCGTGGTAGGAACCGAAGTGCAGACGCACGCCCAGATCCATTACCGGATAGCCAGCCAGCGGGCCGGACTTCAGCTGCTCACGGATACCCTTGTCAACACCCGGGATGAACTCACCAGGAATCACACCGCCCTTGATGTCGTTAACGAACTCGTAGGCTTTGCCTTCTTCCAGCGGGTACATGTCGATCACAACGTGACCGTACTGACCACGACCACCGGACTGCTTGGCATGCTTGCCTTCGATGTCCTTGACGGTATTGCGGATGGTTTCACGGTAGGCAACCTGCGGCTTACCTACGTTCGCTTCAACCTTGAACTCGCGACGCATACGGTCAACGATGATGTCCAGGTGCAGCTCACCCATACCGGCGATGATGGTTTGGCCAGATTCTTCGTCAGTCCATACGCGGAAAGACGGATCTTCCTGCGCCAGACGGCCGAGTGCCAGACCCATCTTCTCTTGGTCAGCCTTGGTTTTCGGCTCAACCGCGATGGAGATTACCGGCTCCGGGAATTCCATACGCTCGAGGATGATCGGCGATTTTTCGTCACACAGGGTGTCACCAGTGGTCACGTCTTTCAGACCGATGGCAGCGGCGATGTCGCCTGCGCGAACTTCTTTGATCTCTTCACGCTTGTTGGCGTGCATCTGAACGATACGGCCAAAACGCTCGCGCTTCTCTTTGACAGAGTTCAGCACGGAGTCACCGGAGTTAACCACACCGGAGTAAACGCGGAAGAAGGTCAGGTTGCCAACGAACGGGTCGGTAGCGATCTTGAATGCCAGAGCAGAGAACGGCTCGTCATCGGAAGCGTGACGCTCGTCTTTGGTGACGCCATCCAGCTTCAGACCGTCGATGGCTGCTACGTCGGTCGGAGCCGGCAGATAGTCAACCACGGCATCCAGCATGGCCTGTACACCCTTGTTCTTGAACGCGGAGCCACAGGTAACCAGGATGATTTCGTTGTTCAGAACACGCTGACGAAGAGCTTTCTTGATCTCTTCTTCGGTCAGTTCTTCACCACCCAGGTATTTTTCCATCAGGTCTTCAGACGCTTCAGCAGCGGCTTCAACCAGGTTCATGCGCATTTCTTGCGCTTGTTCCAGCAGCTCGGCCGGGACGTCTTCGTAATCGAAAGACACGCCCTGGTCAGCTTCGCTCCAGTTGATGGCTTTCATCTTGACCAGGTCGATAACGCCCTTGAAGTTCTCTTCTGCACCGATGTTCAGTTGCAGCGGAACCGGGGTACCTTTCAGACGGGTCTTGATGTGCTCAACGCAGCGCAGATAGTTGGCGCCGGTACGGTCCATCTTGTTGACGAACGCGATACGGGGAACCTTGTACTTGTTAGCCTGACGCCATACGGTCTCAGACTGTGGCTGTACGCCACCTACGGCACAGTACACCATCACGGCGCCGTCCAGAACACGCATTGAACGCTCTACTTCGATAGTAAAGTCAACGTGGCCCGGGGTATCGATGATGTTGATACGGTGCGGTTGGAACTGTTTACCCATACCGGACCAGAAAGCGGTGGTCGCGGCGGAGGTGATGGTGATACCACGCTCTTGTTCCTGTTCCATCCAGTCCATGGTGGCGGCGCCATCGTGAACTTCACCGATCTTGTGACTTACACCGGTGTAAAACAGAACGCGCTCGGTAGTAGTAGTCTTACCGGCGTCGATGTGAGCAGAGATACCGATGTTACGATAACGCTCAATGGGGGTTGTACGAGCCATTGTCATCCTCTTACTAGGGCACTTGTCCCCAGATAATTAAAGGTGCGCAGAGCCAGAAGACCCTGCGCAAGCGGATTACCAGCGGAAGTGAGCGAAGGCCTTGTTCGCTTCAGCCATACGGTGAACGTCTTCACGTTTCTTGACAGACGAACCCTTATTGTCAGCGGCATCCAGCAGCTCGCCAGCCAAACGCTGAGCCATTGATTTTTCACCACGTTTACGAGCGGCATCAACCAACCAGCGCATTGCCAGGGCATTGCGACGAACCGGACGAACTTCTACCGGCACCTGATAGGTTGCACCACCGACGCGACGAGATTTAACCTCGACCGCCGGACGAATGTTGTCCAGAGCGACTTCGAACAGGGCCAGGTGCTCTTTGCCAGATTTGGTGGCAATGATGTCCAGGGCGCCATAAACGATGGCTTCTGCAACAGATTTCTTACCGTCAACCATTACTACGTTGACAAATTTAGCCAGCAGCTCTGATCCGAACTTGGGATCCGGCAGGATTTTACGCTGACCAACAACACGACGTCTTGGCATTTCAAATTCTCCGTAACTTCAGGGGTTACCCAAAACTAGAAAGTTATCTAACTAGAAACGAATTAACGTTTGGCCTTACTTAACGGAGAACCATTAAGCTTTCGGACGCTTCACGCCATACTTGGAGCGAGCCTGCTTACGGTCTTTAACACCGGCACAGTCCAACGCACCACGAACGGTGTGATAACGAACACCTGGCAAATCCTTGACACGACCGCCACGGATCAGAACAACGGAGTGCTCCTGCAGGTTGTGACCTTCACCGCCGATGTAGGAGGTGACTTCGAAGCCGTTGGTCAGACGTACACGGCACACTTTACGCAGTGCAGAGTTAGGCTTCTTGGGGGTGGTGGTGTATACACGGGTGCATACGCCACGCTTCTGAGGGCACGCTTCCAGCGCCGGCACGTTGCTTTTCACAACGAGCTTGATGCGTGGCTTGCGAACCAACTGGTTAATAGTTGCCATCAAAAGGCTCCTGATAATGACTTCATAAACGTGTGAAAAATCCTCCCCGCAGATACGGGGACGCGAAATTTTATGCCCTGTTGTCTGGGGAGTCAAGATTTATACAATTCGTGCGCCAAAAGGGCAAATGACATCCCGCCATTATTGTGATAACCACCTGAGCCAACAGGCAAAAATCAAAACTAGCCGGCCCAGGTCTGCGGTGATCCCTGTTCGGCGATCAGCTTGATCAGGCCGGCCATGTCGAGTTCCATCCCGATCCTGGGGGACAACCCCCTCGCCTTCAGGTCTTCCCCCATCACATAGAGGGGGATCCCGTTCAATCGTTCGCACCACTGCGGGGCCGTCACCGCCACTACGGCGTCCTGCATCAGCACCAGCAGATCCGCGTCCTGACGATAACGCAGCACCTGCTCGAGGTCCTGGCTGAGAAAGGGAGAGTTCAATACCAGCTGTATCATGGGCACCTCAAAAGCTGATGTGGGTGGTGAAGTTGTCCCACTGATGGCGGATCTCGGCAGGGCTCAGTACCGTCACGGGGATCAGCAGATCCTCTGCCCTCAGACCACGTTCGGCCAGCGACGCCGCACAGACATAAACCTCCTCGACATCGTACAGTTCCAGCATCTTGAAGGTCGGGGCGTAGTGGCGCTGCAATATCCCCTGTGGCGACTGCTCCCTGAGCAATTGCAGCACACCGTCACCGATGAGGAACAGCGCCAGTGATTCCGTCAGCGCAGAGGTGGCCAGCAAGGCATCCAGTCCCTCTCGTCCACTCGCCGTACCGTGGGGACCACGCCGGCAGATAAAGGCTATCTTGGTCATTCCATCCCCCTAGAACTGGACGAAGCGGTCGGCGGTCAGACTGGCTTCGGCCAGTTGCCCCAGCCCGCTTAAACGAAACGGGGCCTGCAGATTGAACTGGGTCTTGCCTATCCCCTTAGCCTCGGCTTCATCGAGCACCCCGCGGCGCATGGCGGCGGCGACACACACATCGATGGCAATGCCCTGCGCCAGAGCCAGATCGCGCCACAGCGCCACCAGGTCGGTCTCATCGCTGGCCGGGGCATGCAGACCATTGCCGTTATGGACCCCATCCTGATAGAAGAACAGGTGGGACAGCTGATGTCCCTGCTCGATGAGGCTCAGGGCGAAGCGATAGGCTGTGCTGGCCGTCTGGGTACCATAGGCGGGCCCGGTGACCAGCAGGGCAAAATTCAGACTCATATCCGGACTCCTGCACAGATGTGCATCCATTCTACCTCAAAGACGAAAAAGCCCCTCCTGGGAGGGGCTCTTCCGATGACTCAGACTCAGACATGAGCAATGGCTTCGACTTCGACCAGCACATCCTTGGGCAGGCGAGCCACTTCCACGCAGGAGCGCGCCGGCGCAGCATCACCGAAGTAGCGGGCATAGACCTGGTTGAAGGCCACGAAGTTGTTCATGTCGCTCAGGAAACAGGTGGTCTTCAGCACCTTGCTGGTATCGGCACCCGCCGCCTTCAATACTGCAACCAGGTTCTTCATCACCTGCTCGGCCTGCGCCTCGATGCCACCGGCAACTATGTCCATGGTGGCCGGATCGAGCGGGATCTGCCCGGAGGTGAACACCAGGTCACCCAGCTTGGTAGCCTGAACATAAGGACCAATTGCGGCAGGCGCCTTGTCGGTTGCAATCACTTCTTTAGCCATTGTTATCTATCCCCTATCTATGGCGCTTACTCGCTCTCTTCTTCACCCTGCTTGCGCTGTCGGATGTAGAGATACACGGTATGTTTGGAAATATTCAGCTTGTCGGCGACCAGGTTGATCGAGTCCTTGATATCAAATATGCCCTTCTCGAACAACTGGGTCACGATAAAACGATTCTTGGCGTTGTTGGCCACGGAGGGATCGCGGTTGATCTCGTCGATGGTGTTGTCCACCGTCTGGGCAACCAGCTCCTCCACGCTGTTGGCGAAGGTCTCCGGCGATTGACGCTCCACTTGCTGGGGCGTCGGGAAGAATTCGGCTACGAACTCGTGGAAAGGCGCATTGATGTGCAAGTTGATGCAGATAAGACCTATCACCTGCTTGTCGCGGTTGCGGATGGCGATAGTGCTCGACTTCATCAGCGCACCGGTCCGGCTGCGGGCAAAGTAGCTCTGGGTGTGATCCTGACCCGTGCTCTCGATGTCCTTGAGCATGCGCAGGGCCAGATCGGTGATCGGCGCTCCCAGGGTCCGCCCCGTGTTGAATCCGTTCGCTATCTTGATCACTGACTCATGCAGATTTTCCAGGGAATGCAGCACCACTTCGCAGTGCTTGCCGAACAGATCGGCCAGGCCCTCGATGAGGCCCTCATATGAACGCAACAATTCCCTGTCTTCGTCTGTAAAAGCGCGACCGCTCAGTTGCTCTTCGGGAAGCAGTACTTCCTCGATACCGACAGCCATGTTTTACCCCTGTAATAACCATTCAACTTTCCCGAGTTTTCAATTGCGGGGGATCAATGTCAACTTTTTTTGATTTTTTGCTCTATAACCTTGCACTGGATCATCCCCTGCCCCAGCCCGGTGCAGCGCACTGCTGGCGGGCGGGCAACAAAAAGGGCCCCTTGAAGGAGCCCTTTTTAATCACTGCAGCTGAAGATTACTCTTCGTCAAAACTGCCGGCTGCGTTGAGCAGATCCGCCAGATTTTGCTGAGCCTCATCGGCAGTCACCTGCGGCACACCGACAGCACGGGCTGCGGCGGCACGCTGGTTGATCCGGGCATGGTGGTAGGCAAAGCCGGTACCAGCCGGGATCAGACGACCCACGATCACGTTCTCTTTCAGGCCACGCAGTTCGTCACGCTTGCCGCCAACGGCCGCTTCGGTCAGAACACGAGTGGTTTCCTGGAAGGAAGCCGCGGAGATGAAGGACTCGGTGCTCAGGGATGCCTTGGTAATACCCATCAGGATGTGACGGAAGGTGGCCGGAGTCTTACCCTCGGCAACCAGCTTACGGTTGGCAATCTTCACACGAGCCACTTCAACCTGCTCGCCTTCGATCAGGTCGGTGTCGCCAGCGCTCAGGATCTCGCACTTGCGCAGCATCTGACGAACGATGACTTCGATGTGCTTGTCGTTGATCTTAACGCCTTGCAGACGGTAAACGTCCTGCACTTCGTTGGCGATGTAGTTGGCGACCGGGCTGATACCGCGCAGACGCAGGATGTCATGAGCAGACTCAGGACCGTCTGCCAGCACTTCACCCTTCTCAACTTTTTCACCTTCGAACACGTTCAGGTGACGCCACTTCGGAATCATCTCTTCGTAGATGTCGCCACCGTCGGTCGGGGTGATGACCAGACGGCGCTTGCCCTTGGTCTCTTTCCCGAAGGAGATGGTACCGGAGATCTCGGCCAGGATAGCCGGTTCCTTCGGTTGACGTGCTTCGAACAGATCCGCAACGCGCGGCAGACCACCGGTGATGTCCTTGGTACCGCTGGACTCTTGCGGGATACGCGCGACCGCGTCACCCACGCCCACGTTGGCACCATCCTCCAGGTTCACGATCGCCTTGCCCGGCAGGAAGTACTGGGCGGCTACATCGGTACCCGGGATCATGACATCCTTGCCGTTCTGGTCGACCAGCTTCACGGTCGGACGCATCTCTTTACCGGCGCTCGGACGTTCGTTGACATCCAGCACGACGATAGAGGAGAGACCGGTCAGCTCGTCGGTCTGACGAGTGATGGTCACACCGTCGATCATGTGTTCGAAGTCCAGGCGACCTGCTACTTCGGTGATGATCGGGTGGGTGTGCGGATCCCAGTTGGCGACGGTATCACCGGCACTCACGGCCTGGCCATCTTTCACTTCCAGGACGGAACCGTAAGGCAGCTTGTGGCTTTCCTTGGTACGGCCCATCTCGTCCATGATGGTCAGTTCGGTAGAACGGGAGGTGATAACCAGCTTGTCTGCACTGTTGGTAACAAACTTGGCGTTCTGCAGCTTGATGCTACCGGTGTTCTTGACCTGGATGCTGCTCTCGGCAGCAGCTCGGGATGCGGCACCACCGATGTGGAAGGTACGCATCGTCAGCTGGGTACCCGGCTCACCGATGGACTGGGCGGCGATAACACCGACAGCCTCACCCTTGTTCACCAGGTGACCACGGGCCAGATCACGGCCGTAGCAGTGGGCACAGTTACCGAAGTCGGTCTCACAGGTGATGGCAGAACGTACCTTCACGCGGTCGACGGAGTTACGCTCCAGCAGGTCACACAGATACTCGTCGAGCAGAGTATTGCGCGCAACCAGGATCTCGCTTTCAGTACCCGGCTTGATCACGTCTTCGGCGACCACACGACCCAGCACGCGCTCACGCAGCGGCTCGACCACGTCACCACCTTCGATCAGCGGAGTCATCCACAGACCTTCGGTCGTACCGCAATCGTCCTCGGTGATCACCATGTCCTGAGCCACGTCAACCAGACGACGAGTCAGGTAACCGGAGTTCGCCGTCTTCAGTGCGGTATCCGCCAGACCCTTACGAGCACCGTGAGTGGAGATGAAGTACTGCAGTACGTTCAGACCTTCACGGAAGTTCGCCACGATCGGCGTTTCGATGATGGAACCATCCGGCTTGGCCATCAGGCCACGCATACCGGCCAGCTGACGGATCTGGGCGGCGGAGCCCCGCGCACCAGAGTCGGCCATCATGAAGATGCTGTTGAAGGAGGCCTGCTCTTCTTCTTCACCCAGGGAGTTGACGTTCCGCTCCTTGGAGAGGTTATCCATCATGGCCTTGGAGACACGATCGTTCGCGCTGGCCCAGATATCGATAACCTTGTTGTAGCGTTCGCCCGCGGTCACCAGACCGGACAGGAACTGGTCCTGGATCTCGGCGACTTCGGCTTCGGCTGCCGCAATGATGTCTTTCTTGGCATCCGGGATGACCATGTCATCGATACCAACGGAAGCACCGGACAGGGCCGCGTAATGGAAACCGGTATACATCAGCTGGTCAGCGAAGATGACGGTGTCCTTCAGGCCCTGCTTGCGATAGCAGGTGTTCAGCAGACGGGAGATGAGCTTTTTGCCCAGCGCCTTGTTGGATACGGATTTGATCCAGTTCTGCGGATTGGCATCCAGATCGGCTTGCTCGGCGGCAGTCAGCACCTTGGGTTCGTCGATCAGCGCGTATTCCATGCCTTTGGGCAGGATCAGGCTCAGGATCGCACGACCAACGGTGGTGTTCTTCATCTCGGTGTGCGGCAGCAGGGAACCGTCTTCCTGACGCAGGTATTCGGTAATGCGCACTTTCACACGAGCATGGAGATCGGCCAGACCGGCGCGATAGACCTTCTCGGCTTCTTTCGGGCCGGCCAGCACCATACCTTCGCCCTTGGCGTTGATACGGGCACGGGTCATGTAGTACAGACCCAAGACCACGTCCTGAGAAGGAACGATGATCGGCTCACCGGAGGCAGGCGACAGGATGTTGTTGGTAGACATCATCAGGGCGCGCGCTTCCAGCTGGGCTTCCAGGGTCAGCGGTACGTGGACCGCCATCTGGTCACCATCGAAGTCCGCGTTATAGGCGGCACAGACGAGCGGGTGCAGCTGGATGGCCTTGCCTTCGATCAGGGTCGGTTCAAACGCCTGGATACCCAGACGGTGCAGGGTCGGTGCACGGTTCAGCAGGACCGGGTGTTCGCGGATCACTTCGTCCAGGATGTCCCAAACGACGGCTTCTTCGCGCTCCACCATCTTCTTGGCGGCCTTGATGGTGGTCGCCAGACCACGGGATTCCAGCTTGCCATAGATGAAGGGCTTGAACAGCTCGAGCGCCATCTTCTTCGGCAGACCGCACTGATGCAGACGCAGGGTCGGACCTACGGTGATAACGGAACGACCGGAGTAGTCGACACGTTTACCCAGCAAGTTCTGACGGAAACGACCTTGCTTACCCTTGATCATGTCGGCCAAGGATTTCAGCGGGCGCTTGTTGGAACCTGTGATGGCACGACCACGACGGCCGTTATCCAGCAGGGCATCCACGGACTCTTGCAGCATGCGCTTTTCGTTGCGCACGATTATGTCCGGCGCCGCCAGATCCAGCAGACGCTTCAGGCGGTTGTTACGGTTGATCACGCGACGGTACAGATCGTTCAGATCGGAAGTCGCGAAACGGCCGCCGTCCAGCGGTACCAGCGGACGCAGGTCCGGCGGCAGCACAGGCAGCACTGTCATGATCATCCACTCCGGCTTGTTGCCGGACTGCAGGAAGGCTTCCATCAGCTTCAGGCGCTTGGTGGTCTTCTTGCGCTTGGTCTCGGAGTTGGTTTGATCCAGCTCCTCGCGCATGGTCTTGACTTCACCTTCCAGATCGATGGCACGCAGCAATGCAAGGATTGCTTCGGCACCCATCTTGGCGTCGAATTCGTCGCCCCACTCTTCCAGTGCGTCCAGATAGTTCTCTTCGGACAGCATCTGGCTGCGCTCGAGGTTGGTCATGCCGGGTTCGATCACTACATAGGATTCGAAATACAGCACGCGCTCGATGTCACGCAGGGTCATGTCCAGCAGCAGACCGATACGGGACGGCAGGGACTTCAGGAACCAGATGTGGGCAGTCGGGCTGGCCAGCTCGATGTGGCCCATGCGCTCGCGACGGACCTTGGTCTGGGTCACTTCTACGCCGCACTTCTCGCAGATCACACCACGGTGTTTCAGGCGCTTGTACTTGCCGCACAGACACTCGTAGTCCTTCACCGGTCCGAAGATACGGGCGCAGAACAGACCATCACGTTCCGGCTTGAAAGTCCGGTAGTTGATGGTCTCAGGCTTTTTGACCTCACCGAATGACCAGGAGCGGATCATGTCAGGAGAGGCCAGACCGATCTTGATACTGTCAAACTCTTCGGTCTTGGTCTGAGCCTTCAAAAACTTGAGTAAGTCTTTCACGTGTTTCCCCTGTCAGGAGTCTAACCTCGGCGCCCTACTGCCAAAGCAGCAGGGCGCCCACGTCAATTCTCGAACAATAAGAGCGAGCTCTTACTCTTCGTCCAGCTCGATGTTGATACCCAGAGAGCGGATTTCCTTCAACAGTACGTTGAAGGATTCGGGCATGCCCGGCTCCATACGGTGGTCGCCATCCACGATGTTCTTGTACATCTTGGTACGGCCATTCACATCGTCAGACTTGACGGTCAGCATTTCCTGCAGGGTATATGCCGCACCGTAAGCCTCCAGGGCCCACACTTCCATCTCACCGAACCGCTGACCACCGAACTGTGCCTTACCACCCAGCGGCTGCTGGGTAACCAGGCTGTAGGAGCCGGTAGAACGCGCGTGCATCTTGTCGTCTACCAAGTGGTTCAGCTTCAGCATGTACATGTAACCCACGGTGACCTTGCGCTCGAAGGAGTTACCGGTACGACCGTCGAACAGGGAGATCTGACCGGATTCCGGCAGATCGGCCAGCTTCAGCAAGGCCTTGATTTCGCGCTCTTTGGCACCATCAAAGACAGGTGTAGCAACCGGCAGACCCTTACGCAGGTTACCCGCAAGGGTACGTACGTCGTCATCAGACAGCTCGGCGATGTTCACTTGCTGGGTGTCTTTCTCGCCCAGGTCATAGACCTGTTGCAGGAAGTCACGCATCTCGTGCAGCTCGCGCTGATCCTTGATCATGCGGTCTATCTTCTCGCCGATGCCCTTGGCCGCGAGGCCCAGATGCACTTCGAGGATCTGACCGATGTTCATACGGGACGGTACGCCCAGCGGGTTCAGTACGATGTCGACCGGACGGCCGAACTCGTCATGGGGCATGTCCTCGACCGGGCAGATCTTGGAGATAACACCCTTGTTACCGTGACGGCCCGCCATCTTGTCACCCGGTTGGATGCGACGCTTGACTGCCAGGTAAACCTTGACGATTTTCAGTACGCCCGGCGCCAGATCATCACCCTGGATAATCTTGCGACGTTTGTTCTCGAACTTCTTGTCGAAGTCGGCTTTCAGCTCGATGTGCTGTTCGGCGATCTGCTCCAGCTCGATCTGTTTGGCTTCATCTTCGATGGCCAATTCAAACCACTTGGAACGATCCAGCTTGTTCAGACGATCTTCGCTGTAACCGGCGGCCAGCAGCAGGTTGCGGGAGCGGCCGAAAATGCCGTCTTCCAGGATCTTGAACTCTTCGGTCAAGTCCTTCTTCGCTTCCTTCAGCTGCATCTCTTCGATTTCTTTGGCGCGCTTGTCTTTTTCCACGCCATCGCGGGTAAAGACTTGCACGTCAACCACGGTACCGTACACACCGTTCGGCACACGCAGGGAGGAGTCCTTCACATCGGAGGCCTTCTCACCGAAGATGGCGCGCAGCAGCTTCTCTTCCGGGGTCAGCTGGGTTTCACCCTTGGGTGTTACCTTGCCGACCAGGATGTCGCCGCCCTTCACTTCGGCACCCACGTAGACGATACCGGACTCGTCCAGCTTGGACAGAGCGGCTTCACCCACGTTCGGGATGTCGGCAGTGATCTCTTCCGGACCCAGCTTGGTGTCACGGGAGATACAGGCCAGTTCCTGGATATGGATGGTGGTCAGGCGATCTTCCTGTACCACGCGCTCATTCACCAGGATCGAGTCTTCGAAGTTGTAACCGTTCCACGGCATGAAGGCGACGCGCAGGTTTTGGCCCAGCGCCAGTTCGCCCAGGTCGGTAGACGGGCCGTCAGCCAGCACGTCGCCCGCCATCACCGGCTCACCCAACATCACGCAAGGACGCTGGTTGATACAGGTGTTCTGGTTGGAACGGGTGTACTTGGTCAGGCTGTAGATGTCGATGCCGGCTTCGCCTGGCAGCAGCTCATCTTCATTGACCTTGATAACGATACGGGAGGCATCGACATAGTCGATCATGCCGCCACGCTTGGCCACTACGGTAACACCGGAGTCAACGGCCACGGCGCGTTCCATACCGGTACCTACCAGCGGCTTGTCAGCACGCAGAGTCGGTACGGCCTGACGTTGCATGTTCGAACCCATCAGGGCTCGGTTAGCATCATCGTGCTCCAGGAACGGGATCAGGGCCGCTGCCACAGAAACTATCTGTTGCGGGCTCACGTCCATGTACTGGATCTGGTCGGCGTTCATAAAGGTGGATTCACCCTTGTGACGGCACGGGATCAACTCGTCTTTCAGACGGCCATCTTCGGTGGTCGCGGCGTTAGCCTGTGCGATCACGTACTTGCCTTCTTCGATTGCTGACAGGTAGTCCACTTCGTCGGTGATCACACCGTCGATGACCTTGCGGTACGGGGTCTCGAGGAAACCGTACTCGTTGGTGCGGGAATACACGGACAGCGAGTTGATCAGACCGATGTTCGGACCTTCCGGAGTTTCGATGGGGCACAGACGACCGTAGTGAGTCGGGTGTACATCTCGAACTTCGAAGCCGGCACGCTCACGGGTCAGACCGCCCGGGCCCAGCGCGGAAATACGACGCTTGTGGGTCACTTCGGAGAGCGGGTTGTTCTGGTCCATGAACTGGGACAGCTGGCTGGAACCGAAGAACTCTTTGACCGCGGCGGAGATCGGCTTGGCGTTGATCAGATCCTGCGGCATCAGGGTGTCCAGGTCGCCCAGGGAGAGACGCTCCTTGACCGCACGCTCGACACGCACCAGACCGACGCGGAACTGGTTCTCTGCCATTTCACCGACAGAACGGATACGACGGTTACCCAGGTGGTCGATATCGTCCACCTCGTCATTGCCGTTACGGATGTCGATCAGGCGCTTCATGACTTCGACGATGTCGTCTTTGGTCAGCACGCCAACGCCGGTCTCGTCTTCACGACCCAGACGGCGGTTGAACTTCATCCGACCCACGGTAGACAGGTCGTAACGCTCGGAAGAGAAGAACAGGTTCTCGAACAGCTGCTCGGCCGCTTCGCGGGTGGGCGGCTCGCCCGGACGCATCATGCGGTAGATCTCGACCAACGCTTCCAGACGACTGGAGCTGGAGTCGATACGCAGGGTCTCGGACATGTAAGCACCGTGGTCCAGTTCGTTGGTGAACAGAACCTCGAAGTGCTTGAAGCCGGCTTGGGACAGATTGGCAACCGCTTCCAGGCTCAGGGCCTGGTTGGCAGTCACGACCATTTCACCAGTTTGCGGGTGCGCGTAGTTCTTGGCTGCAACTTTGCCAACAACGTACTCTACCGGCACCTCGATCTGGGTGATGGCGTCTTTTTCCAACTGACGGATATGACGGGCAGTGACACGACGACCGGTCTCAACCACCACGGCGCCATTGGCAATGATGTCGAAGGTCGCAGTCTCACCACGCAGGCGCTCGGGCACCAGATCCATCATCAACTTGCCATCTTTGACCTCGAAACCTATGGTCTCGAAGAAGGTGGCCAGGATTTCTTCGGAACTGAAGTCCAGGGCGCGCAGAATAATGGAGGCCGGCAGTTTACGACGACGGTCGATACGGACAAACAGGTTGTCTTTCGCATCGAACTCGAAGTCCAGCCAGGAGCCACGGTAGGGGATAACGCGGGCGTTATACAGTACCTTACCGGATGAATGTGTTTTGCCTTTATCGTGGTCGAAGAAGACGCCCGGGCTGCGGTGCAGCTGGGAGACGATAACCCGTTCGGTACCATTGATGACAAAGGTGCCGTTTTCGGTCATGAGCGGAATTTCGCCCATGTACACTTCTTGTTCCTTGATATCTTTGACGGTGCCGGCAGCTGCTTCACGGTCGTACAGAACCATACGAAGCTTGACACGCAGCGGCGCGGAGTAGGTCACTCCACGGATCTGGCATTCTTTTACGTCAAATACCGGCTCACCCAGGCGATAGCTGACATACTGAAGCTCAGCACTACCGGAGTAACTGGTGATCGGGAAAACGCTACGGAAAGCGGCCTCTAGGCCATATTCACCTTCCGGGTCAGCCTCGATGAACTGCTTGAAGGAGTCCAGCTGAATGGACAACAGATAAGGCGTGTCCAGTACCTGGTCTCGCTTACCGAAGTCCTTACGAATGCGTTTTTTTTCGGTATAAGAGTAAACCATAGGGTTCCTCAGCTCGCTGATAAGTGACCCACTCTGTCCCGCGGGACAGCTCTGTCTCAACACCGTTTTGTGTTGGCCCGGACGATGAGGCGGTCCGGATTGCTGGTGCACTGAGAGTCGTAAACGGTGTGAAATGCTCTCAGTCTACAGCGCAAAAAGGCTGGTGAACAAACATTCACCAGCCCTAGCCTGTTTTATCAGGCTAATCTACATAAATGCAGATTATTTGATCTCAACAGAAGCACCGGCAGCTTCCAGCTCTTTCTTCAGAGCTTCAGCTTCGTCTTTGGAGACGGCTTCTTTCAGGTTGGTCGGAGCGGCTTCTACCAGGTCCTTGGCTTCTTTCAGGCCCAGGCCGGTGGCAGCACGAACGGCCTTGATGACGGCAACTTTGTTGGCGCCAGCAGCAGTCAGAACTACGTCGAACTCGGTCTTCTCTTCTACTGCTTCAGCGGCCGGACCGGCAGCTACAGCAACAGCGGCAGAAACACCGAACTTCTCTTCCATTGCTTCGATCAGCTCAACAACTTCCATTACGGACATGGAAGCAACGGCTTCGATGATTTGGTCTTTAGTGATAGACATGACAAAAATTCCTGATGTTGAATAAACTCAAACAGCCTAAATAGGCGAGAATCAAGCAGCAGCTTGTTTCTGGTCGCGAACAGCAGCGATAGTACGAACCAGCTTGCCAGCAGAGGCTTCCTTCATGGTAGCCATCAACTTCGCAATTGCTTCGTCGTAGGTCGGCAGCGTGGCCAGACGATCAATTTGTGCTGCGGCGATAAACTCACCGTTAAAAGCGCCAGCCTTGATTTCGAACTTTTGGTTCGCTTTGGCAAACTCTTTGAACAGACGAGCGGCAGCGCCCGGGTGTTCGTTAGAGAAAGCAATCAAGGTAGGACCAGTCAATACGTCGTTCAGGCAACCGAATTCGGTGCCCTCTACCGCGCGACGCAGCAGGGTGTTACGCACAACGCGCATGTACACACCGGCTTCACGAGCGGATTTACGCAGGACGGTCATCTTGTCAACAGTCACACCGCGAGAATCGGCTACAACTGCAGACAGAGCGCCTTTGGCAGCTTCGTTGACTTCAGCAACAATTGCCTTTTTGTCTTCGAGTCCCAATGCCATTGGCTTAACTCCTGGATTGAATCTGAGTCTCATGACTCAGTACTGACACATCCCCCCTACCTTCACAACAGAGGGGAACGATGCGGTAGCAGGATTCCAGAAGAGAAAGAAAACTTTCTCGCTGGGTTTCCGGCACCGTCTACGCAGGAAGGATTAAGGCCTTGCGACCACCTGCGGTCTTGGACGGAGGTCGAAACCCCCAACCAATCAAGGCGCAAAATTATAGATTAAATTTTGCGCCTTGTAAAATCCATCAATTAGCCCTGAGCTTCCAGAGAAGCTTGGTCTACGGCAACACCGGCACCCATGGTGGTGGAGATGCTGACTTTCTTGATGAAGATGCCTTTGGCGGAAGAGGGTTTGCCCTTTTTCAGAGCAACCAGCAGAGCTTCCAAGTTTTCTTTCAGCTGAACTTCGTTGAAAGAAACCTTACCCAGAGTGGTATGGATGATACCATTCTTGTCATTGCGGTAACGAACCTGACCGGCTTTAGCATTCTTCACAGCTTCAGCAACGTTCGGGGTTACGGTACCCACTTTCGGGTTAGGCATCAGGCCGCGCGGGCCCAGGATTTGGCCCAGTTGACCAACAACGCGCATGGCATCCGGGGATGCGATCACGACGTCGAAGTTCATCTCGCCTTTCTTGACCAGCTCGGCCAGGTCATCCATACCAACCAGTTCAGCACCGGCAGCCTTGGCGGCTTCGGCGTTGGCACCCTGGGTGAATACGGCGACACGGATGTCACGACCGGTACCGTGCGGCAGTACAGTAGCACCACGTACGTTCTGGTCGGATTTACGAGCATCGATACCCAGGTTAACGGCAACGTCAACGCTTTCAACGAACTTGGCGGTAGCCAGTTCTTTCAGCAGGGCAATGGCTTCGTTGATGGAGTACTCTTTGGTACCGTCAACTTTTTCGCGAATAACGCGCATACGCTTGGAAAGTTTTGCCATTGTCTTAATCCTCCACTACCAGGCCCATGGAACGAGCGGAGCCTGCGATGCAACGTACTTTTGCATCCAGATCGGCACCAGTCATGTCCGGCTCTTTGGTCTTGGCGATTTCTTGCAGCTGAGCAACAGTCACCTTACCAACCTTGTCTTTGTTCGGCTTGGCGGAACCAGACTGGATACCAGCGGCTTTCTTCAGCAGGAAGGAAGCAGGCGGAGTCTTGGTTTCGAAGGTGAAGGAACGGTCGCTGTAAACGGTGATCACGACAGGAGTCGGTGAGCCTTTTTCCAGCTTTTCTGTACGAGCGTTGAACGCCTTACAGAATTCCATGATGTTCACACCGTGCTGACCCAGAGCAGGACCAACGGGAGGGCTGGGGTTAGCACTGCCAGCCTTAACTTGCAGCTTGATATAAGCTGTGACTTTCTTAGCCATTACGAAAATACCTCAAAAATGGGTTCTAGCGCCTCGGAGACATGCTCCTGCAAACGGCTCCCCAACAAATAAAGGGGCAGCGAATTATAGAGATAATCGCTGCCCCTGACAACCGTTAAACGTACAGAGTTTAATCAGCCCTTTTCGACCTGACCAAAATCCAGTTCTACCGGCGTTGAGCGACCGAAGATCAATACAGAGACCTTCACGCGGCTCTTCTCGTAGTCCACCTCTTCAACGGTGCCGTTGAAGTCAGCGAACGGACCATCGGCAACCCGCACCATTTCACCCGGTTCAAACAGGGTTTTCGGACGCGGCTTGTCGTGGGCATCTTGCAGACGATTGAGGATGGCATCCGCTTCCTTATCGGAGATAGGAGCAGGACGATCGGAGGTGCCGCCGATGAAGCCCATCACACGCGGCACATTGCGTACCAAGTGCCATGTGGTCTCGTCCATCATCATCTGGACCAGGACATAACCCGGGAAAAATTTGCGCTCACTCTTGCGCTTCTGGCCGGCACGCATCTCGACCACTTCTTCGGTCGGGACCAGCACTTCGCCAAACAGCTCTTCCATGCCATGCATCTTGATATGTTCACGCAGGGATTTGGCAACCCGGCCTTCATAGCCGGAAAATGCCTGCACGACATACCATCTCATACGTTGTTCACGTTGTTCAGTCATGGCTTTTCCTTACACACCGGTAATCAGGTTGACCAACCAGACCAAGGCACCGTCCAGAATGAACAGCAAGAGCCCCATCACGGCGGTCACCGCCAGCACAATCAGGGTTGTCTGAATGGCTTCCTGGCGGGTCGGCCATACGACCTTGCGGACTTCCAGGCGCGACTCACGAGCAAAAGCCAGTGTTGCCTTACCTTTGGTGGTTTGCAGGGCCACTGCACCTGCAGCAGCGATGACAACGACCACACCCAGGGCGCGGACGGCGGCGACAACGTCAGTGAGCAGGTAATTACCTACCACAGCGGCCGCCAGGATGATGAAAACCAGGCCCCAAAGAAGGGTATCCTTGCTTCCGCCCTGTCCCTCAGAACTAACACTCATACAACCCACCTGTATCTGACGTAACCAAAGACACAAAAGCCCCGTACGAGACGAGGTATATGGCAGGGGCGGCAGGACTCGAACCCGCAACCATCGGTTTTGGAGACCGCTGTTCTACCAATTCGAACTACGCCCCTGCATAAGAAAGCCCCTATTATAGGGGCTTTGCTTTATTTATGTAAGCCAAGATTAAGCGATAACTTTGGCTACAACACCAGCACCTACGGTACGGCCACCTTCACGGATAGCGAAACGCAGGCCGTCGTCCATCGCGATCGGGGCGATCAGGGTAACAACCATTTTGATGTTGTCGCCTGGCATTACCATTTCAACGCCTTCCGGCAGTTCGATGGTACCGGTCACGTCGGTAGTACGGAAGTAGAACTGCGGACGGTAGCCCTTGAAGAACGGGGTATGACGACCACCTTCTTCTTTGGACAGCACGTACACTTCGGATTCGAACTTGGTGTGCGGCTTGATGGAGCCCGGCTTGGCCAGTACTTGACCACGCTCAACTTCTTCACGCTTCACGCCACGCAGCAGGGCGCCAACGTTCTCACCAGCACGGCCTTCGTCCAGCAGTTTGCGGAACATTTCAACACCGGTACAGGTGGTAGAAACGGTGTCTTTGATACCGACGATTTCTACAGTCTCACCGACCTTGACGATACCGCGCTCTACACGACCGGTAACAACGGTACCACGGCCAGCGATGGAGAAGACGTCTTCGATAGGCATCAGGAACGGCTGGTCAATGGCACGCTCCGGCTCCGGGATGTAGGTATCCAGGTGGTGAGCCAGCTCGATGATCTTCTCTTCCCATGCAGCGTCGCCTTCCAGCGCTTTCAGCGCGGAACCACGAACTACCGGCAGGTCATCACCCGGGAAGTCGTACTCGGTCAGCAGTTCACGAACTTCCATCTCGACCAGTTCGAGCAGCTCTTCGTCATCTACCATGTCGCACTTGTTCATGAACACGATCATGTACGGGATGCCAACCTGGCGACCCAGCAGGATGTGCTCACGAGTTTGCGGCATCGGGCCGTCAGTCGCGGCTACTACCAGAATCGCGCCGTCCATCTGGGCAGCACCGGTGATCATGTTCTTAACGTAGTCGGCGTGACCCGGGCAATCTACGTGGGCGTAGTGACGGATAGCGGTGTCGTATTCTACGTGGGAGGTGTTGATGGTGATACCACGCTCACGCTCTTCCGGCGCCTTGTCGATCTGGTCGAAGGCGAAAGCTTTACCACCGAAGTGCTTGGCCAGCACGTTGGTGATGGCGGCGGTCAGGGTGGTTTTACCGTGGTCAACGTGGCCGATGGT
>NZ_JBFODK010000015.1:0-47981 GCF_040908275.1 Aeromonas sp. R4-3 | reverse complement strand
TGTAGTGGTCAACTAAAACCGGACACTTGGTTAGGCCGATCCTCGGCTTTTGCTGGCGCGATCCCGTCATTGTGTTGATGTGGACGCCGCCAGTTGTAGTAATCCATCAGGTAATAGCTGATATCCCGCTTCGCCTCCCGCAGGTTCATATATCCCGTTGTCGGGAGCCACTCTGACTTCAGGCTCCTGAACAGCCGCTCCATCGGCGCGTTATCCCAGCAGTTGCCACGCCGACTCATGCTCTGGGTCATGCGATAGCGCCACAGTCGTTGCCGAAATGCCCGACTGCCATATTGGCTGCCCTGGTCGGAGTGAAACAGCACACCGGATGGGCAACCCCGCTGCTGATAGGCCATCTCCAGTGCTTTGATGGCCAGCTCTGCATCAGGCTTGTCAGACATCGCCCAGCCCACGACCCGCCGGGTATGCAGGTCGAGCACTGCGGCCAGGTAATACCAACGACCCGCGGCCCAGACATAGGTGATATCGCCACACCACACCTGATTGGGTTGCTGGACATCAAATTCACGGGCCAGCAGATTGGGAATATCCGGTCGCTCAGACCGGGCGACCTGATAGCGATGAGCGCCCGGTTGCTTGGATACCAGACCGGCTTCTTTCATCAGACTGCGCACTTTGAATCGGCCAATCTGATGCCCCAGCTCTCGCATCATCGACATCAAGGCGCGGCTGCCCGCTGAGTTCCGGCTTTCTTTGAACAAACGGCGCAACTCGCTGCGTTGCTGCATCCGCTCACGGTTAATCGTCCGCTTGCGGGCCAGATAGTCGTAAAAACAGGATGTTGGAACATCGAAAGCGCAGCAGAGCAGAG
Source organism: Aeromonas sp. R4-3 (assembly GCF_040908275.1). Taxonomy (NCBI): domain Bacteria; kingdom Pseudomonadati; phylum Pseudomonadota; class Gammaproteobacteria; order Aeromonadales; family Aeromonadaceae; genus Aeromonas; species Aeromonas sp. R4-3. The sequence goes on along the minus strand of NZ_JBFODK010000015.1, from coordinate 47,149 downwards.
TGATGGGGGCTTGCTCTCTTAATCGGTCTATCAGCGCGTACGAGTGAACTCGTCCGTCATCAAGAGAGCCGTAGCCTTTTTTAGAATGTCCTTTTCGCGCTCGAGCCGGTTGATGCGGGCTTCCAGCTCCTGGATTTTCTGCTGCTCCGGGGTCAGCGCTTTGCCGATAGGGGTGGTGCCGGTTCGTTCAGATTGAAGCTGCTGAACCCATCGGCGAAGTATGGTTTCACCGACATCCAGTGAACGGCTGGCTTCGGGGACAGAGTATCCCTGGTCGAGCACCAGGGATGCGGCTTCGAGTTTGAATTCAGCAGTAAATGAGCGACGTAATCTTGTCATTGAACACCTCAAGTCATGGTGGCGACTGTACCACCTAAAACGGTGTCCGGGATGATTAGACCACTACAGTGATACACCAGTCCCCGGATGCGGTTACGTTCAGAATCCTGCTGCAATTTGACTGCAATACGTGCGGTTCCTTGGCGGCTGTCGGTAAATGAAATTAGTTTGCGGCCCTGGAAAGGCTTGCCAGAAGGCACTGGATCTTGCGGGCAAAACTCCAGCAAGGTGCCGATCACTGTGCTTAAGGTAAAGGGGGTACCGATACGAGCTGGGCGTAGCAGACTGCGCCCCTGGATAGACGCACCACAGCAGGGACACTCATTCTTGCTGCTTATGAAAACTTGCAACTCGATATAGTCATCCTTGGGGCCATCCAGCTTAAGTTTCTGGCTACTGAGGTCCAGATACTCTGGATAGGAATTGTCAACAACGCGGTTGGTAATCAAGGAATGACTTAATAATTCACTGTCTTTATTTTTAGTCTCGTCATCGGTATCCGATGGTTCCTCATCCAAAGAAAACTCATCGATTTGTTGTTGTGACGGGTCGATCAGCTTGCCTTGACTGGTAGTAGAAGTTTGCAGAAAGCTCTCATTACACTCCTCGCAGGAGACCAGTGGCATAAGAGGTGCTCCACAGCTGCAATGGGTTCTATCTTCCAGATACACCATGCCGAATGGCCATTGCGGATGTGCCAGTGGTGTGTTGGCTTTATGTGCGCAGTTACGGTCAACACAGGCGCGAATTGCTGGTATCACATTGTGAAAAAGGTGTGCTCGTAACGGTAAGAACGATAGCCCTTCGGCATTTTTTGTCCCTGACATCAGGTCGAGCCAGGTAAGCAGTTGTTTTTTAGACAAACCCGAGGTTCGTACTAACTCCTGTAGACTTTGTGGTTTTAATTGTCCATCCGTAATGAACAAAGAACGGATCCGAAGGGCTGTTGGACTGGCTTCAAGGCGTTGGTAGCGTAGCGCTGATTGTTCATGCTCACTCTCAATTGCAGCAATTACGTCGGGATTGTCTTGTTCCAAATGTGGTTTGACTTTGTGTAAAGCTGGAATGTCCCGATGGCCTTGAACAACATGTACCTGCTCTGGTGCTACACCGCCGATATCAGCAAGGAAATTGCGCAGGTTTTCGATGGTTTTGGCATCCGAGCCGAATGTGGCCGAAGTAGCAACGAAACGCACATCCTGCGGTTTAACCTGAAAAGCCAGCATTACACGGCGAAGTAGCAGCGCCATCTCTGCAGCTTGTGAGCCGATATGCGTGTGTGCTTCGTCAAGAATGATCCAGCGCAGTTTACCTGCTGATTTTTGAAGAATGGGCTCATCTTCTTTGCGGATGAGCATGTATTCCAACATAGTGGCATTCGTTACAAGAAGTTGCGGAGGACGCGCTCGCAAGCTCTTGCGATCGATCACCTGGCCCTTGTACTTCTGATCAGATGCTTTCCGTTCATTATCTAGAGCTCCCGTGTAGAGACAGTGCCTAATTTGCCCATCAAAGCCGTCAGTCCAGGCATCCAGGCGGTTCTGCTGTGAATTAATCAACGCATTCAGCGGGTAGATGAGCAGTGCGCGGACGCCATCCGGATCTTCTTTCATATCAATTTCTTTTGCTAATTGATTGAGTACCGGAACAAGGAAACATTCGGTTTTGCCGGAGCCTGTACCGCTGGTGACAACCAGGGATTGCGGTTCTGGTGAGTTCAATACTTGCCATGCAGCTAGCTGATGGGTGAAAGGATGACGGTTAGCGGGAAAATGATATTCTTTGGCCAACTCTTGGGGCGGTACAGCCATGGCCTTGGCCAGACGTTGATGAAGTAACTCTCCACCCGCCAGAGAGCCCATGGTTTCACCGCTTTCTTTCCAACCAAAAGTGGGTTCGAAAACTGGGTCTGCTAACCAAGCACCCGGTGTTCCAGGCGTCGCCGTCAACTTCTCATGCAGGAATTGACGTAGATGAGCATTATCCAGACCGAGCAGGCCTTGGGCAGCTCGCTCACTGCGCAGATTCAGATTGGTCATCAGGGCGGAAAAATAGTTTTTTTGATAAAGCATCAGATTCATTTCCCAATAGAGTATGTTTGTGCCATGGCTAAGCCGGTTTGATAGGCTGCATCAAACCAGACGGTATCGAGTTGGCGAGTCGTTCTCAGACTAAACAAGCGCGCCGGCTCGGACTGCCACAGCAGGCCTTTTCCCGCATATACATCGAAGGCCGCCATAAAAGGCCGCATAACCACACCAAGCTTGAAATCTGTCACTGGCAATTTGCTTCGATCGATCAACATATTTCCATACGCGGATCTACGGAGTTCTTCGCGCTCTGCATTACAGAGATCAAGGTCTCGTTGAGTTTCTGGTGGGTTCCGCCGGAACATTTGCTGCATAGCCGAGTTCTCGCCATCGAACAGATTGGCAAGCCAACATTCTGTAAGCATCAACGGGTTGTTGAGGAAGAAGCTGGCATCCTGACTATTGAGTCCGAAATACTGGTGGAAACCTTGTTCAAAAATCAAGCTCAATGCCGGTTGCCAGTGAGCTAAGTACTGGCTCTTGCTATGGATGTCGTTGCGGATTGCCTCGAGTCGGCGGGGATTATCAGCGGGGAGTTGCTGGCGAATTTTTGTGAAGGTACTGGCCTAGTGTTCAGGGGCTATCAGTAGCCACTCAAAAGGGAGTTCAGAGGGTAGTCGCTCGGCCATCCGACTGGAGAAATTGTCCAGAAGCAGAGTAGCCATTGTTAGCGCCAGAGGTTCACGGATCAGAGCCTGGCAAATATCCAGACTGGCCAAAGGCAGGTGATGCAATTTATCCAGTAGCTGTTCTAGTGTTATCCAATCCTCATTCTCTGGATCTGCTGCCATCAACTGGAGGGCGATTCTGAGCATACTCATCCGTGTCGGACTGTCGGCCTCACACAGAGCTTTACGCAGAGGAGAGAAATCATCCGGTGGGCTGATGGTTGTTGGTACTGCTATTGTTGGTCTGCAATGTAGTTGAGTGAAGCTGTTTGTATAAACCAGCCATGGCCCAACAGCATCTGTTGGTAGATCGACTCGCCAATTACCGGTGAATACTTGCTCAGAAAGACTCAATGGCAGATTGACAGAATCACGCGCTGGTTCAGCTAACGGCAATGCCTGTAAAAGGTCTTCTGCTTGGGTTTGTTCGAGAATGATCTCGCGAGTATTATCGCTCAAGAATGCTATCTGATTTTCTAGGCAAATGCGTGTCGAGTATCTCCCGACCTCCAAACTGGCATGCGTCTGATGGCCGTGAATAAGTTCAAGCAAGACGGTGTGATCAAGCCTCGGATGGCAGGAAAGCATTTGCTGAATCTTTGGGATTAATTCAAACAAACGAATTTCTCGCACACCGATATATTTGATTTCCTGTGAGAGGCGACTTCGATTATTGAGCCCGATGGTCGACAGCCGCAACAGCCAGTGTGCTGCTCCTTGGGCTGACATCAATATGGCTCTGCATCCGACCAGCTCTTCAATGGTTAATACCTGTTTGTTTTCAAGTGGCGTGTTATTACGCAATAGAGTGACGCCATAAGCAGGAAAAGACAGTGTGAGTTTTTGTTCTCCACCTGGCCACTGCAAACTGAGCAGCACTGAGTTGACTGGGCGAGCAGAGCTGCATTTCAAGTCCAAAATTAAGTCTGAACCATCATGTTTTGCCTTTAATTCTATCTCATCGCTTTCAATGCGGATTGGCAGATTAGGCCAATTTACAAGTCGAATGATTCCCTCGTGGGGACCTGTGCCTGGTTTGTAGGTAATCCCAGCATCCTGCGGAAGAATCACGGCACGGGAGCTGAGCAATCGCTGCTGATCTTTTCGCCAGATCAATCGACATAATCCAGATACCTTCCCTTGCTCAAGCCGCAGCTCGATATTCTGTGCGCTGGCAAAAAGTTCATGGGACGGAACATCATAAACATAACCACTCTCCTGAACGACCCGTAGACGTGGAATGCCACAGAACAGTAATCCTGGCGAGGAGTTTGCCTCGATGGTATTACCCATCCAATGGCTATCAGGCAATGCAGGAACACTGGTAGAAATGTGTACCCTGAATGTCTGACGTTGATAAACGAGCCGAGTGTCACCGGAAGGCAGTTCCATCAATTTCATGCCATTCGATAGATTATTGCTGAGCTCTTGTGCTTCACCTTCCTCGGAAAAGACAATTGTTTTGGGAGGAATGGCAACCAGTGCAGAGGCTCCTTTGAGCCGAGCATCACCCTGTGCAACTAGGCGAGCAAATGGCGGCGTGTTCTCAAAGATCAAAGGCTCATCATGACTTAATTCTTCCCCCCCAGGCAGGTTAGCAATATGTAGTGTGGCCCCCCAACGACTGACAATCAGCTGAGCTGAGTCATGTAAGGCTTGAATCAATGGTAGGGGTTTGGCTATCAGCTGATATTTGTCGCCTCGGAGTAAGGCTTCACCTGCAATGTACTCCTGCTCCCCTACTCGCAAGAGCAGTTGAAAATGGGGTGGCAGCTGCTCGCAAGGAAAGCCAAGCGCACTGGCAACATGCTCACGATTGGCTTGAGCTTGCATGATAAAAGAGAGTTCATACTGGGGCGGGGAACCATCGGTACTAAAGCGCAGCCCTTTTAGGATCTGAAATGGTGTCTGCTTCGACTGAGGGGTGATACTGACTACGCTTCTGACCAGTCCCTTGATCAGGCTGGCTGCAGCTTGACTATCCAGTGTTATGGGAAATATATCCTCCCAGTTTGGGCACTCAGTCTGCAACGTGGCTATGGGGTCGGAGGCATCATGAAGTGCATACGTAGCTCGGATATGCAGCACAGCTTTGATGAGGTTATCCAGCAGCTCATAGACAGGCGACTGTTGATAACAAGCGGGCAGAAGTGCAGCTTGTGCTTCAACCGCTTGACGTAGTTGATCATCCTGAAGGTTGTAGTGCAAAGCTTGTTCGGTGACCATTCGAAGCAGTCTGGCTAGTCCACCTTGAGCTGCTTCCACCAAACGCATTGGCAGGCCACCACTCATGGCGACTAGGCCAATAAAACGTTTACCCTCGGTTTTTATCGAAGTTTGCAGGCTCCATTGTTGATGTCCGTTAATGACCAGATTACGGATTTTATCGTGGGATAAATTTTGTAGTCCTGCTGCCTCGCATAGCGGTCCCCAGCGCCAAGCACCACCAGCGTAATCACGTTTCCACCACTCAGCCGCGAAGAGTAACCAAGCCGCAGGGTAGCACTGGGATAAATGGAACTGATCTGCATAATTTTGTAAGAGGCGCCTTAATGACTCGAATTCTTCCGTCGAAGTTTTGTATGCGAAAAGTGGGCGCTCATCAGGATGTTTTAACCCACGACGTGCTAAAAACACCGAAATCCATTGGTTAATTTGCACTTTGATTTCCCTTTTTCCAATTCATCATGACATGCCGCAAAACGGCCAAAAGTCATTTCATCTCAACAAAACATGACTATCACAACCCCTCTATCCTCTGTGCGCGCTGCATCACATAACGCCTGGAAGGCGGGGGCGTTGGCGAACAGTTTATAGGGCTCCAGTTCGTCTCTGCGGCGTGCCAGCATGACCTCTTTCATGATCTTCTCGAAGGCCAGATCCTGGTTGATCGGGTCTGGGTTGTTCTGGTACTTGGCTTCGAAGCAGGGATGCTTTTTAACGATCTTAATGATGTTCACGAACTTCAGCGACCACATCGATGATGGCGCTGAGAAGATGAGCGTCTTCCCATGCGATGTGGGATTGCTTAATCGCATTTGCCTTTGGGCCCAGCCGGTCTGCCACACCGTTTATTCAATCTGCCTAAAACATGCCTGGCTGGATGCGATAAGTAGTCTCTTCTTCGGGGTGTACACGGTCAGTGCGGCCTTCTACTGTCAATACCAGTTCAAGGCCATCCAAGCGCAGATGCCAATTAAATGATCCAGTCAGTTGTCGCCCAAAGAAAGACTGTTCCCACTTTGTCACAGCCATTTCGACCTCACCCCGTATTTCGGCAATCCCTTCAGCTTTTCTCCGTTCACGATCAACGCTGACACACATCTGCTGTTGCGGTGGATGCATAAACCCGACAATGAGAAGCACTGCTTGGTGATTGTGCCAAGACAGAATTATGACGCCTGATTATGTTGCCGAGATCCAAAACTGGCTCGTACCTATTTGGTGCAGCAGCATGCGGAGCGGTTGATGGGAGGGCCGATGCCACTTGTACGCTGGGGCTGACGTTAGCCCAGTGTTAGCCCGCCTCAAAATGAATAAGGCTCGCATCGCTGCGAGCCTTGCTACATATGGTGCCGGAAACAGGAGTCGAACCTGCGACCTTCGCATTACGAAATAAATGTGCGCGTATGCTTAGCATCATATGGTGGAATGATCTCTACATGAGACCTGACTTAACTCGGCGTATTTATCAGAATTGTTTCGACACTGGTGATCTTGAGGTATTGGTACAAATGTACTCTAAAGCTGCCTTTCACGACACCTCCACGTGAGGCAACAGTAGCACCTCGATTTGAAACCAGAATTTAACCATTAGAAAAAAAGTGGGGGGATATGTGGGGGGATTAAATCAACATTAAAGTTAATGGTTTGAACTTATTGGGTTTTTTCATTAAAAATGCCGGTCACTGACCGGCATTTTTGCAAGAGGAGCAGGGAGGCTTAGCCCAGATTGGCGGCGACCCGTTCCTGGCGCTTCTGCTTGAACAGATAGCCCAGACCCAGCACCAGTACCCAGGCCGGGATCAGCTCGACCGAGATGCGGGTGCCGTCGTTCATGTACATGATCACCAGGATGGCGGCCATGAAGGCGAGGCAGAGGTAGTTGCCAAAGGGGCTCCAGAGCGCCTTGAACTTGGTAGTCACCCCTTCGGCAGCCTTGACCTTGCGGAACTTGAGGTGGGCGAGGCTGATCATGGCCCAGTTGATGACCAGGGCGGAGACCACCAGCGACATCAAGAGACCGAAAGCCTTGCCCGGGATCAGGTAGTTGATCAGCACGCACAGCAAGGTGGCTGCTGCAGAGATGGTGATGGCGGTCAGGGGAACACCGCTCTTGTTAGTCTTGAGCAGGGCCTTGGGACCGTTGCCTTGCTTGGCCAGGCCAAACAGCATGCGGCTGTTGCAGTAGACACAGCTGTTGTAGACGGAGAGCGCCGCAGTCAGCACCACCAGGTTGAGCACGTTGGCCACCAGGTTGCTGTCGAGAGCATGGAAGATCATCACGAAGGGACTGCCGCCTTCGACCACCTTGCCCCAGGGGTAGAGGGAGAGCAGCACGGTCAGAGCGCCGATATAGAAGATGAGGATGCGGTAGATCACCTGATTGGTGGCCTTGGGAATGCTCTTCTCGGGATTGTCCGCCTCTGCCGCCGTGATGCCGACCAGCTCCAGACCACCGAAGGAGAACATGATGAAGGCCATGGCCATCACCAGGCCGCCCACCCCGTTGGGGAAGAAGCCACCCTGGGCCCAGAGGTTGCTGACGGAGGCATCGGGGCCGCCGGTGCCGGAGAACAGCAGGTAACCACCGAAGCCTATCATGCCGAGGATGGCCACGACCTTGATGATGGCGAACCAGAACTCCATCTCGCCAAACGCCTTGACGTTGGAGAGGTTGATGGCGTTGATCAGCACGAAGAAGAAGGCCGCCGACATCCAGGTCGGGATCTCGGGCCACCAGTACTGTACGTAGATGCCGACTGCCGTCAGCTCCGCCATGCTCACCAGCACATAGAGCACCCAGTAGTTCCAGCCGGAGGCGAAACCGGCGAAGTCACCCCAGTACTTGTAGGCGAAGTGACTGAACGAGCCGGCCACCGGCTCTTCCACCACCATCTCGCCGAGCTGGCGCATGATGAGGAAGGCGATGAAGCCTCCGATGGCGTAACCAAGCAGTACCGAGGGGCCTGCCATCTTGATGGTGTCGGCAATGCCGAGGAACAGGCCGGTACCTATGGCACCGCCCAGTGCGATGAGCTGGATGTGGCGGTTTTTCAGGCCGCGCTTGAGCTCTTCGCCGTCTTGTTGAAGATCCATTCTTCCTTCCTTACGTCGCTGAATTCACTCGTCTCGCGCCTCGTCTGCCATGGCACTTCCTGTGCCCGGCGCGGCATCTTGTGCCGAAAACGTGACGAAATCCGTATTAATATCGTTACGGTTTGCCGCGCACTGTTTTTTATGGCGGCTACCAACCCGAGCAGAATAGTGATAATCGACCGCTCGTGCACCTGTTTTCCTCATCATTGGTTTGCTTTGTGGCCAATGTTCAGGTTTTTCATGATCTGGGAAGGGATTTTGGAAGTGATTGCTGGTTTTGTGGTCAGTTGGTTTTGGTGCTATTGACCTGGCGGTGGTTTAATGGGCTAGTAGCCCTTTTCAAGGAAGGACTCATATGATCGAAGGTATTGTCGGTGGCTTGCTGCTCGCCACGCTCTGGTTGGGGATCTGGCTCTCCCCTATGTTGTTGACCATGGCAGCGGCCTGCTTGATGGTCTGGGGATGGCAGGGGGCGGATTATCTGGTGAACAACGTCACCATGGTGCTGATACTCGCCGCCGGGCTTGGCCTGCTACCCGCCTGCTGGTTGAGCGAGCGGGTACGCAAACGCCACGGTTTGCTGCGTTTTCATGGCATCTTGATGAACAACCGGGAGCTCAACAAGCCCGGCTCCCGTCCTCGCCCCTGATCCTCATGACGCCGACGGATCCGCCGGCGTCATTTCTCCCTGTCTTGCTGTCTTATTATCTTGCCACTCGCCAATCTGATAGTGCTTGATATGGCTATTTTCATGCGGGCTAGCAGAGTTGGCGGCGAAGGCCGGTTGCCTCCAGGATCTTGGCGCTGATCTCCTCCACCGAGTGGGAGCTGGTGTCGAGGAAGCGGATCGCCTCCTGGCGGAACAGCCGCTCCACGCTTGCCAGCTCCTGCTCGCACTGCTCAAGAGAGGAGTAGCGACTGTTGGCGCGGCGCTGGTTGCGGATCTCGTGCAGCCGTTGGGGGGCTATGGTGAGACCGAACAGCTTGTGGCGGTTGGCCTTGAGCGGGGCGGGCAGCTCCAGCGAGCCCATGTCCTGCTCGATAAAGGGGTAGTTGGCGGCACGAATGCCAAATTGCAGCGCCAGATAGAGGCTGGTCGGCGTCTTGCCGCAGCGGGAGACCCCGATGAGGATGATGTCGGCCTCGTCATACTCCTTGGTGGTGATGCCGTCGTCATTGCTGAGGGCGAAGTTGACCGCCTCGATGCGATCGTCATAGAGCTTGCGGTTCTCCATGCCGTGGGTGCGGTGGAGCCTGGGCTCGGCCTTGATCCCGAGCTCCTGCTCGAGGGGGCTCACGAAGGTGTTAAGAAAATCGTGGCTGCTGGCTTGGGCCTTGAGCACCTCTTCCCTCACCTGGGGGTCGACTATGGTGTGAAACAGTATGGGGCGCACCCCGGTCTGGCGAAATTGTTCATCGATGCGGGCCCGCACCTGGCGCGCCTTTTCCTGGGTCTCCACGAAGGGGATGGTGACCTGTTCGAAGACCAGCGGAAACTGGCTCAACACGGCATGACCGAACACCTCGGCGGTGATGGCGGTGCCGTCGGATACATAGAATACGGTGTGCACAGCGGACTCCTGTGGTGTGCTCCTGGGGGGTTGCGAGCAATCAGTATCTCTCGAAACCATATCTCTTTTGTCAACAGGTCTGCCATTCCCAAGTTGTGAACTCGCTTGCAAACCTGAGTCGTTACCTTTTTGTGTCGGTATTGTAGAATGCCTGTGTCAAACGGCCATCCCCAACTCTTGCTCGGGGATTTTTTTGACAATAAGTAGAAAACGTTTTCATGGTCGTTGGCAACAGACACTAACAAAAACACACGACTTGGCACAGCTGGTGCGTTGACACCCTGGCCCACCAACCTGGAGACATGCAAATGCAACAGTACGTACTCTGGTACGAACAGCTCGGTATGCAGGACGTAGAGCGCGTCGGCGGCAAGAATGCATCCCTTGGCGAGATGATCAGCAACCTCTCCGGTGCCGGCGTGTCCGTGCCGGGCGGCTTTGCGACCACCGCCTTTGCGTTTAACGAGTTTCTGGAGTTAAGCGGCCTCAACGGCAAGATCCACGACCTGCTCGACAGCCTGGATGTAGACGACATCGCCGCCCTCAACCGGGCTGGTCAGCAGATCCGTGACTGGGTGGTGGACGCCCCCTTCCAGCCTGCGCTGGAGCAGGCGGTGCGCGAGGCCTATGACAAGCTGAGCGCTGGCCTCGAGGCTTCCTTTGCGGTGCGCTCCTCCGCCACGGCCGAAGACATGCCGGATGCCTCCTTCGCCGGTCAGCAGGAGACCTTCCTCAACGTGCGCGGCATAGACTCTGTCATGACCGCCATCAAGCATGTGTTTGCGTCGCTGTTCAACGATCGCGCCATCTCCTACCGGGTGCATCAGGGCTATGACCACAAGGGTGTGGCCCTCTCCGCCGGGGTGCAGCGCATGGTGCGCTCGGACTTGGCCGCCTCCGGCGTCATGTTCACCCTGGACACCGAATCCGGTTTCAACGACGTGGTCTTCATCACAGGCGCCCAAGGCCTGGGTGAAATGGTGGTGCAGGGGGCCGTCAACCCGGACGAGTTCTATGTCCACAAGCCGACCCTGAAATCGGGTCGCCCCGCCGTGGTGCGCAAGACGCTGGGCTCCAAGCTCATCAAGATGACCTACTCCGAAGACGCCGGTCACGGCCGTCAGGTGAAGATCGTCGACACCAGTGAGGCCGAGCGCAACCGCTTCTGCATCACGGATGAGGAAGTGATGGCGCTGGCGAGGCAGGCCCTCATCATAGAACAGCACTACGGCCGCCCCATGGACATCGAGTGGGCCAAGGATGGTCAGGACGGTCAGCTCTACATAGTCCAGGCCCGTCCGGAAACCGTGCGCAGTCGCCAGGAGGCGAATACGCTCGAGCGTTTTGCACTCAAGCAATCCGGCAAGGTGCTGATCGAGGGGCGTGCCATCGGCCACAAGATTGGCTCTGGCCCGGCGCGGGTCATCTCCTCCATCAGCCAGATGGACGAGGTGCAGCCAGGCGACGTGCTGGTCACCGACATGACGGATCCGGACTGGGAGCCCATCATGAAGCGGGCCTCCGCCATCGTCACCAACCGGGGTGGCCGCACCTGCCACGCCGCCATCATAGCCCGTGAGCTGGGCATCCCGGCCGTGGTCGGCTGTGGCGATGCCACCGACCGCATCGAGGCGGGTCAGCTCATCACCGTCTCCTGCGCGGAAGGGGACACCGGCTTCATCTATGACGGCGAGCTCGACTTCGACGTGGCGGTGACCGAGGTGGGCAACATGCCGCGCCTGCCCATCAAGATCATGATGAACGTCGGCAACCCGGACAGGGCCTTTGATTTTGCCCAGTTGCCCAATGCCGGTGTGGGTCTGGCGCGCCTCGAGTTCATCATCAACCGCATGATAGGGGTGCACCCCAAGGCGCTGCTGGAATTCGACAAGCAGAGCCCGGAGCTGCAGGCGACCATAGCCAAGATGATCGCCGGTTACGACAGCCCCCGTGAATACTACGTGGCCAAGCTGAGTGAAGGGATCGCCACCCTGGCCGCCGCCTTCTGGCCGGAGCGGGTCATAGTGCGGATGTCGGACTTCAAGTCCAACGAATACGCCAACCTGGTGGGGGGCCGTGGCTACGAGCCCCACGAAGAGAACCCCATGATCGGCTTCCGGGGCGCGTCGCGCTACATCGCCGACAGCTTCCGCCCCTGCTTCGCCCTCGAATGCGAGGCGATGAAGCGGGTGCGCGACGTCATGGGCCTGACCAACGTCGAGGTGATGATCCCCTTCGTGCGCACCGTGGGCGAGGCGGAGCAGGTGGTGGAGATCCTGGCGGAGAACGGCCTGCGCCGCGGCGAGCGGGGGCTGAAAGTCATCATGATGTGCGAGCTGCCCTCCAACGCCCTGCTGGCGGACAAGTTCCTCGAGCACTTCGATGGCTTCTCCATCGGCTCCAATGACATGACCCAGTTGACCCTCGGGCTGGACCGGGATTCGGGCCTCATCGCCCACCTGTTCGATGAGCGCAACGAGGCGGTCAAGGCGCTGCTGGCGATGGCCATCGCCGCGGCCCGCAAGGCGGGCAAGTACGTCGGCATCTGCGGCCAGGGCCCGTCCGATCACCCGGACTTCGCCGCCTGGCTGGTCGAGCAGGGCATAGATTCTGTGTCGCTGAATCCGGATACCGTGGTCGACACCTGGCTCTATCTGGCCGAGCAGAATAAGGCTGGCTGAGCCAGCACAGGCAGCTCCCTACCATAATCCATGACGGCACCTTTTCGGTGCCGTTTTTTATTACCAATATGGTGCTGTGTTGATTATGCGTTCATGCAAGATGAATTGGACCTAATCTCTCTCGCTCTATATGGGAGTGTTATCGCCGGGTGGGCATTGGAGGATGGGGTTGCGGCGGTGTAGTGGCTAAAGACGAGGGGGCCCATGGCCCCCTCGATGAGATGACGCCTTCAGTGCGAGGCGTGCTTCACTTGGGCTGCTGCTCGGCGCCGGCCAGTTCGATCTGCACCTTCACGCCTTCCTGCTGGAGCCGGGCGCTGATGGCGTTCAGATCGGTGCCGGGTTTGGCCTCCAGCAGGGCGATGCCGCCACTGCTCTGCTTGAAGCTCAGACCGTGGCGCTTGGCCAGTGCCCTGGCCTGAGGCTCGTCGGCTTCGATCAGCAGGGTACCGCTGACGGTGAGCTCAGGGCTGGCGACCCCTTGCAGCAAGACGTCACCGCTGCGCAGGCCAGGTTGTGCCGCCTTGCCATCCAGGCTGCGGGCGACGCGCTTCTTGCTGCCGTTGTCCGGCGTGAGGTAGGTCTGGCCGTTCACCTCTATGGTGCTGTACTGCTTGCCCTCGATAACCACCGACTCTTCGGCCGTGGCCTGAGCGGAAACCGAGGCCAGCAGGCTTGCCAGGGCAAAGCTGAGTAAGCTGTGTTTCATGTTGTGACTCCTGTGCGATTAGAGGGAAGCTGCTTCATGGCCGATCACCCGCAGGGACCAGTTGAGCAGTTGACCCGGCTGGCTGTTGTTGCGCTCGGTCAGGGTCGTGCGGGCATTGGTGCTGCGATTGAGCAGCGAGACCTGACGAGTGCCGCTGGCGACGTCGGTCACCGCCAGTTGCCACTGGCCCTGGGCCGATTCACCGTAGAACTTGTGGGAGAGCATGCGCATGTCACGCAGCCCCTTGGTGCGCACATAACCCAGTTGCTGCCGGTCGAGGGATTGACCCACCAGGCTGTTGTTGGGGTTGAGCAGCACGCTGCGGGTGCCGGAGGGCGAGATGAGCTCGATCAGCAGATCGGGCAGTCGTTGGTGATCCAGACTGACCTGCACCTGCACCGCTTCCACCGTCAACGCCTGCTCGACCCGGGTGCTGGAGGTGGTCGGACTGCTGCCCAGATCCGGGATGGCGCCCTGGGCGTTACCTTGCACAGTGACCTTCTGCCACGGCAGCTGTACCAGCGCCGGCAAGGGGTTGTGGGTGGCGGCGCTCGCCAGGGCCTTGTTCACATCGATGAGGCCAAAGCCGTAGGTCGGGTTGAACCAGATCCCGGCGGCGTTGCGCTCCCAGCCTTCCAGCCCTGTCACCCGGCGTTGCTGACCATTGGCGGCCGTGTAGCTCAGCGTGACCGCTGCCTGGTTGGCATCGATGCGGGTGGCGTTGCGTGCCAGCAGATCCCGCAGATCCCGCACCGACAGGTCCGGATAGGCTGACATCAGCAGCGCCATGGCGCCAGCGGTGTTCGGGGTGGCCGAAGAGGTGCCGTTCATGGTGCCGTTGTAGTCACAGCCGGCATCCAGCGCCGGGTTGCCGTGCAGCCGGTTGGCGCTCTGACGATCGGTACGGTTGTAGCCCAGGTCGCAGCCGGGCAGATCCGTGGTGACCATGGCCGGTGAGGCGGTGCCATACTCGCCGCCCGGGGCCGTCAGGAAGACGTTGCTACCGACGCTGGAGTAGGAGGAGCGCACGCCGTCCGCGTTGCTGGCACTGACCACCAGGTTCCAGAAGTTGCTGTTTGAAGGATCTATGTTGCTGTTTTCAAACGGCAGTCTGAGCTCGCCGCCGGTGCGGTTGAGAACATAGTTGCCGGCGGCAATGCGGCTGAAGCCGTTGCCCGCGGCCTTGATGTAAGCGGCCCCTTGCGCCTTCAGGGTCATCTGCTCGAACAGGCGATCCAGTTGCACCTGGTTGAGCCCGCCGGCTCCCTGGGGGTCGACCAGGCTCATGCCGTAGCTCTGGTTGAAGACGCGGTTGTCGCGGCTGGCCTGGCTGTTGCCGAGGGCATAGAGCCAGTCTTGCTGCAACTGCTGGCTATTGTCGTCGAGCAGGTTGAAGCCTTGCAGCTGGGCACGGGGGGCCACGCCCCGGGTTCCGATGGCGTTGTCGACCGCGGCTATGATGCCGGAGACAGAGGTGCCGTGGGCACTGTCCGGATCGGTCGGCGTCGGATCGTCGCTGCCGGTCACCACGTTACGTGAACCGGGGCGGACGTTGTCGGCGAGATCCGGGTGGGCTATGGCCAGACCGTCGTCCACGACAGCCACATTGATCCCCTGGCCGAGCACCTCTGTGCGGTGGGCCCACCAGAGGTTGAGGTCATTGCCCGCCACGCCGCCACGGGCACTGAAGGCATGCTGGCCACTGTTGAGCAGGTGCCACTGCTGGTCCTGCAAGGGGTTGATGCCGGGCAGGCAGCGCTGTGCGCTGGTGCGGCCGGTATCCATGTCGACTTCTCTGCCGGTGAGGGGGGTACAACTCTCGGCAGCCTGAGCCGAGACGACAGGCAGGGCCGAGAGCAGGGCCGTGATTGCCAATGCTAACGATGTTTTTCTCATTGATAAACTCCATCTTAAGGGCGCACCGTCCGAGGTGCGACGGGCATCTATACATGAGAAAAGACGATTCAAAAGGCTCTCATTTCGGAGTTGAGAGGGGGCTCAAAGAAATCTCATTCGAGCCCATATGGGGGTATCAATGGGGCAGATTACGTGTTTCATTGAGAGTCATTCGCATTCAATGCTAATGATCTTTTTGTCGATAGAAGGGCCTGCTGTCAAGCGCCCCTCACCACCTGCCAAGGCTGCCGCTGGTCGCTATCCCTGTTAAGGTAAGGGCAAAACAGCACTCAGGACGGATCCATGACTCTTTTGCAGTGGCAATCAGCCAGCTTGGCTCTTCACGGCGACCAGACTCTCTTCATCCCCGACCTCACCCTGGCGCCTCAGGCGTGCTGGGCCTTCGTCGGCAGCAACGGTAGCGGCAAGACGGCGCTGGCTTCTGCCCTGTGCGGCGAGCTGGCCGTCCGTGCAGGGGGGGTGACTGGCCGGGTGAGGGCCGAGCGCCTCTCGTTTGAGTCGCAACAGCGGCTCGGGGAGCTGGACTGGCAGCGGCGCAACACCGACATGCTGGGGGAAGAGGAGGAGGCGGGCTATCGGGTGTCGACTCTGATGCTGGAGGAGGGGGGAGAGGAGGCGCAAGCCCGCTCGCTGCTGGCTCGCTTCGGCATCGAGTTCCTGTGGGATCGCCCCTATCGCCATCTCTCGAGCGGGGAGGGGCGCAAGCTGCTGCTGGCCCGCGCCCTGCTGGGGCAACCCGAGCTGCTGGTGCTGGACGAGCCCTTCGATGGCCTGGATCAGGGCTCGCGTAGGGATCTGATGTCGCTGCTGGCGCAATTGGTGGCGCAGGGGCAACGTCTGGTGGTGATCGTCAACCGCTTCGACGAGATCCCCCCCTTCGCCAGTCACCTCGGCCTGCTCGGGGAGCGCCGCCTGCTGCTGGCGGGGGAGCGTGACGCCGTGCTCGGCAGTCAGGAGGTGGCCCAGCTGGCACGGGCCGAGGGGCAGAGTCCGCAGCTGCCCCCGCCGCTCCAGGCGCCCACGCCCCTGCCCGCCGGCCCCCGGGTACAGATGCGCGCCTTGCGCGTCGCCTACGGGGAGCAAGTCATCATAGACGGGCTCGACTGGACCATTTCCGAGGGGGAGCACTGGCAACTGGTGGGGCCCAACGGCGCCGGCAAGTCGACACTGCTCACCCTTATCACAGGGGATCATCCGCAGGGGTACAGCAATGATCTGCGCCTGTTCGGGGTGCGTCGGGGCAGTGGCGAGAGCATCTGGGAGATCAAGCGCCACATCGGCCTGGTCAGCCCGGCCCTGCACCTGGACTATCGCGTCCATTGTTCGGTGCAGACGGTGATCCTCTCCGGCTTTTATGACTCCATCGGCCTCTATACCCGCCCGGGGGATCGCCAGCTGGCGCTCGCCAACCAGTGGCTGGCCCTGCTGGGGCTAAAGGATCAGGGGGCGCTGCCCTTCCACGCCCTCTCCTTTGGTCAGCAGCGTCTGGTGCTGATTGCCCGAGCCCTGGTCAAGCATCCGCCGCTGCTCATTTTGGATGAGCCCCTGCAGGGGCTGGATCCCTTGAACCGCCACCTGGTGCGGGAGATGGTGGTGCGCCTCATAGGGGAAGGCACCCAGTTGCTGTTCGTCTCCCACCACCCCGAGGATGCGCCCCCCGGCCTCAGCCACCGCCTGAGTTTCTTGCCGGACGGCGCCGGGGGCTATCGCTATCTGCAGGAAAAGCTGGATGAGGGGTCTGCCTAGGCCTATTTGACGAGCGCCAGGATCTGGCGAAACGCCGGATGGCGGCAATCTCCCATCAGATCAAAGAGGCACATCTCCACCGAGGTGAGGGCTGCGCCCCGGGCCGCCAGCTGGCTGATGGCGAGATCCCGGTTGGCGGCGGTGCGGGATGACGTTGCATCCACCACCAAAGAGACCCGGGCGCCGCTTGCCAGCAGCCCCTGCACGCTCTGGTAGACGCAGATATGGGCCTCGATGCCGCATACCAGCCAGTGACTGACCCCGGTTCTGGCCAGGGCGGCGGCGACCGTCGTCTCCCTCAGGGCGCCGAAGCTGAACTTCGGCAGCACAAGGGAACCCGTCTGCTGCGGCTGCAACTCGGGCACTGTGGCCCCGAGCTTGTCCGGGTTCTGCTCCAGCCAGACAACCGGCAACCCCAGCGCCTTGGCTCCCTGCACCAGTCGGGCCGTGTTGGCGATGAGCGACTCGCTCCCCTCGACCAGACGGGCCAGCTTGCCCTGGATATCGACGACCAACAGGCCGGTGGTGGAAGTGGTCAGCATGGTTGCTCCTATTTTGGCTTGCTTAGCTGAGTCGCCCGTTTCTTGTCTCTGACCCATAATACTGAATTGTCAGTCTTCTTCATTTCGAATAGGTCAATAGCTAGAAAAAGGTCACTGAGTTTTTTGAAACCATAGTTTCGTTGATCAAATGAGGCGTGATTTGATATATGGTTTCCTATCGCCCCCAGCATTGCCCATCCTCCACCTTCTTCTACTGCATCCACGGCTTGACGCAATAAATTTATAAGGCGATCGTCACTTTTCAAATTTTTTGTTTGCTTTGCTACTGGCAGTTCTTCTTTTATATTTTGTAGCTCTGCATCCAAATAGAGGAAACGAGAGCAACTATTGACGAATGGCATTGATGCCTTGCGCTCACCAAATCCAATCACAAATTTACCATCAGCCAGACAGCGAGTGACAAGAGGGGTAAAATCGCAATCTGAAGAGACGAGGCATATGACGTCGACATCCTTGGTATAGAGCACGTCCATCACATCAATAACCAAGGCCATATCTGTGGCATTTTTTCCCTTGGTCAGATCAAATTGCTGTACTGGCTGAATGGCAAATTCATGCAGTATTTCCTCCCACCCTTTGAGCGTCGGGTTTTTCCAATTGCCATATGCTTTGCGAATATTGACGACGCCATAGCGAGCTAGTTCAGACAATACATTCTCAATCTTGCTCGCTGGAGCATTATCGGCATCAATAAATACCGCGATTTTTTCCTTATCTTTCAAATGACCTCCTGTCATTTCATTTTTATAAAAATCTAGAATTATCCCGCCTCATACTGCAACTCCAACATCACACCACCACAATAGGCCAGTTGTGCCTCAAGCGGGGAGGGGGAAAACGCGATAACTGCGTGCGTTATCAAAGATTTTCAGCTCGGGGCCGGAGGGACTTCACCGCCACCTGGCCAAGCTTGCCCGGTTTTGTTGCTTGGCGAAGGGGAAAAGCTCTGTTATGGTGTCGTCTATTAGCCGTTTGGATGGCTAGATGGTTGTGGTGTCGGCCTTGATGATGACAGCGCAGCCCCACCACTTTGATGACCATTTTGACAGGGAGTTTCTATGCAGCGTCGTTCCTTCTTCACCCTCTCCGCCCTCGCGCTGCTCGCCAGCAGCCTGCCGCTGTCAGCCTTTGCCATCGATGAGGCGAAGAAAGAGATAGTGATTGGCACCACTGTCGGGGACTTTGCCGACATGGTGACCGACTCCATCAAGCCGCAGCTGGAGGCCAAGGGCTACAAGGTCAAACTGGTGGAGTTCACCGACTACGTGACCCCCAACATCGCCCTGGCGGACGGCTCGCTGGATGTGAACTGCTTCCAGCACAAACCCTATCTGGAGAGCTTCTCCAAAGACAGGGGCCTCTCCCTGGCCCCCATAACCCAGGTGCCGACCGGCCCCATGGGGCTCTATGCCGGCAAGCTGGGGGATCTCAAGGCCCTGAAAGAGGGGAGCACAGTCGCCATTCCCAACGACCCCACCAACCAGGCGAGGGCCCTGCTGATGCTGCAGGACTTGGGCTGGCTCACCCTGAAAGAGGGGATCAACCCCCTCAAGGCGAGCGAGTTCGATGTGGTGAGCAATCCCCACGACATCAAGCTGGTGCTGCTGGAGGCGGCGCAACTGCCCCGCTCCCGTGAAGACGTGGACTTCTCCGTCATCAACGGCAACTTCGCCGCCTCGAGCGGGATCCCGTTCAGCACCGGGCTCTTCCTCGAGCGCAGCTATGACTTCATCAACTGGGTGGTGGTCAAAGGGGCCGATGCGGACAAGCCGTTCGCCAAGGATGTGGCGGCCGCCTACAACTCCCCCGAGTTCAAGGCCTATGCCGCCAAGCGCTTCGTCGGCTACAAGTACCCCCAGGGCTGGCAGAGCCAGGGCTGAGAGCAGAGCCAGGGCTGAGGGCTGAAAGCAGCACCTGCGATAAAAAAACGGGCACCTTGGTGCCCGTTTTTTTATCTGGGAGAATCAGTAGTGGTGCAGCCACCAGCGGGCGGCGACGAGGGCGGTGAGGCTGCCAAGCAGGGCGCTCGCCAGCACGTCCAGGGGCCAGTGCATGCCGATCAGGGTGCGCGACAGGCCGATGCCGATGGCCCAGAGCGGCAGCAGCCAGACCCCGGTGGGGGCCCGGGCCAGCCAGATCAGCCCAAAGAACTGGGCCAGGCTCATGGCGGCTATGCTGTGGCCGGAGGGGAAGGCGTAGTTCACTTCCGTCTGCCAGTGGTGGCCTAGCCAGGCTGGCAGCGCCAGCAACTGGGTCGCGGCGTGGACCTGTTCACTGCGAAGCGTACTGCTGCCGGCATAGAACTGGCGGATGGCGGGGATAAGCTCCTGGCTCTCCAGCCAGAGCAGGTAGGGCCTTGGCTCCTCGGTCAGCTGCTTGATGAGGCTTTTAATGATCCAGTCGCTCGCCAGCGCGGCAAAGAGAGCGCCCGCGAGGGCCAGCAGGGCGGTGTGGCCGAGCGTCAGCTTGTGTCGGGTCAGCAGCAAGAGGGCTGCGATGGTGATGGCAAGGCCGGGCAGGTCCACCATGCGGGTGAGGGCATAGGGCCACCAGAGCCAGTCCGATTGCAGGGCACTCGTCATGAAGGGTTGCCAGGGGAGGCAGACGAGCAGCAACAGCGGCAGCAGCAGTATGGCGTTGAAACCAAGCACCTGGCGGCGTGGCAACGAAGAGGCATGAGTCGGCATGAGAGGGCTCGTAACAGGTGCGCATGACAGGGGCGGATGATAAAGAGGCGTCATTGTGCCAGCCCGGCCCCCCTGGTCAAGCCAGGGGGCGCGAGGGCAACATGTTGTTACATATGAGTGCTGTGGATGCCCGGGAAGCCCCTTCGACGCCCTGGCAACCTGTGGCCCCAAGAAAGCGTGCTTCCTTCATCTATGGCAGCCCGAGAACAAGTCTCTGAAAAATCGGCCCGCTTGGGCTAGAATGGCGCGCCTGTGGCTGGTTGTGGATGAGAAGAGAGCCGATGAAGATCGTCGTTGATGAAAATATGCCCCATGCCTGCGAGCTGTTTGCCGAATTTGGCGAGGTCATCCCCCTGCCTGGGCGGCAGATAGGGGCGGCGGATCTGCGGGATGCCGACGTGCTGCTGGTGCGCTCGGTGACCCGGGTCGATGCCGGGCTGCTCGCCGACTGCCCGCGGCTTGGTTTCGTCGGTACCGCCACCATAGGCACGGATCACATCGACACCGCCCTCCTGGCCGAGCGGGGCATCCCCTTCTTCAGCGCCCCCGGCTGCAACAAGTATTCGGTCGGCGACTATGTGCTCTCAGCCCTGCTGGTGCTGGCGGAGCGCCATGAGCTCAGCCTCGATCAGATGAGCCTCGCCGTCATCGGCGCTGGCAACACAGGGGAGTGCGTGGCGGGCAAGGCAGAGGCGCTCGGTATGCGGGTGCTGCGCTGCGATCCGCCGCGGGCCCGCCAGGAGGGCGCCGCCGGCTTCGTTGACTACCCCACGGCACTCTCGGCCGACATCGTCAGCTTCCATGTGCCCCTGACCCGGGAGGGGCCGGAGCCGACCTTCCACCTGCTGGGGGCGCAGGAGATAACCGCGCTGCCCAAGGGCCAGTTCCTTATCAATGCCTCCCGGGGCGAGGTGTGGGACAACCAGGCGCTGCTCGCCCGCCAGTTGGGTGACGAGCCATTGCGGCTGGTGATGGATGTGTGGGAAGGGGAGCCTGAGCCGCTCAAGGCCCTGGTGCCCCATACCGAGCTTGCCACCCCGCACATCGCGGGCTACAGCCTGGAGGGCAAGGCCCGCGGCACCTGGATGCTCTATCAGGCGCTCTGCCAGCAGCTGGGGCGTATGCCGCGCCAGGATCTGCAATCCCTGCTGCCCGCCCCCGAGGTGCGTGAGCTGACGCCGGGTCAGCCCGCCGATCAGGGGTTGATCAAGCAGCTGGTCCATCTCATCTATGACGTGCGCCGGGACGATGCCCGCTTTCGCAACCGGATTGGGGTGCCTGGCAGCTTCGATGGGCAGCGCAAGGACTATCCGGAGCGGCGCGAGCTCTCCTCCTTGCAGGTCAGCGGCCCCTTCGCCTGCGACAGGCTGGCCCGGCTGGGCTTTGCCATCTCGCAAAAATAAACCGGAATTCATGCGGGGCTCCGATCACCAGATCGGGGCCATCCGTTTCGGCCCGGCACCCTGCCGGCCGACCATCAGACAGATCACGCTTGCCACCCCTGATGCCGACCCGGTCGGCCTCATCGGCGGGCAATATCACAGGAGAGAACATCAGTGAGTCAACAATTCAACGTAGCTGTACTGGGCGCGAGCGGCGCCGTGGGTCAGGCCATGATCGAGATCCTGGAGGAGCGTGCCTTCCCGGTCGCCACCCTCTATCCCCTGGCCTCCAGCCGCAGCGCCGGTGATACGGTGCGCTTTGGCGGCAAGAATATCGAGATCAAGGATGTCGAGGAGTTTGACTGGAGCCAGGTGCAGATCGCCCTCTTCTCCGCCGGGGCCGAGGTCTCTGCCAAGTGGGCGCCCATCGCGGCCGAGCAGGGCTGCATCGTCATCGACAACACCTCCTGCTTCCGTTACGACGAAGACATCCCCCTGGTCATTCCGGAAGTGAACCCGGATGCCCTGGCGGATTTTCGCAATCGCAACATCATCGCCAACCCCAACTGCTCCACCATACAGATGCTGGTGGCCCTCAAGCCCCTGCAGGACGAGGTGGGCATAGCCCGCATCAACGTGGCGACCTACCAGTCCGTCTCCGGCTCCGGCAAGGAAGGGGTGAGCGAGCTGGCCGGTCAGACCGCCCATCTGCTCAACGGCCGTCCGGTGGAGCCGACCCTCTACCCGCAGCAGATCGCCTTCAACCTGATCCCGCAGATCGACAGCTTCACCGACAACGGTTACACCCGTGAAGAGATGAAGATGGTGTGGGAGACCCAGAAGATCCTGGGGGATGCCAGCATAGCCGTGAACCCCACCTGCGTGCGGGTGCCCGTCTTCTACGGTCACGCCGAGGCGGTTCACGTCGAGCTGCACCAGCCGCTGGACGCCGAGCAGGTCAAGGAGCTGCTGCGCAATGCCCCGGGTGTCACCCTGTTCGAAGACGATGCAGACTACCCGACCCCGGTGCGCGACGGCACCGGCAAGGACGAGGTGCTGGTCGGCCGGGTACGCCAGGATATTTCTCATCCGAGCGGTATCAATATGTGGATCGTGGCCGATAACGTTCGTAAGGGCGCGGCGACCAACAGCGTGCAGATCGCCGAACTGCTGGTGCGCGATTACCTCTGAGGCCCTGTTGCGGGGAGGGAACCCCGCCCTAGGAGGTGACTGAGAGGCTAGGGATGTGACCGGGGGCGCACTCTCCGGTTTTAAGAATGTCGCGTGATATCAGTGAGCTAGGTTTTTTTCTACACTCGGGTTCAGATCTGGGACTCATGTCTGGCCTGGATCGGGCTCGCACCTGATAGGCGCCGGACGGGAAATATGTCGGATCGCTGGCTTGAGACCGGCGGCTGATTTATATTGAGCCGATTGTTTTGGGGTAACTATCCAGATTTTTCAATGTGATAGGGCCATCATACGAAGGAACGAATATGGGACATTCCCGCATAACGCTGGCAACGCTACTCGCATTGGGTCTTCTGGGCACGGCTCAGGCCGATGAGGCGGGGCGAGAGCCTTTCTTTGTCGAGCTCAAGGGCCCGGAGGGTGCCGCGCCTCCTGTCGTTCAACCTCAGGCCCAGCCCGTGGCACCGGCCCAGCCGGCTCCCAGGGCTCAGCCCATGGTGCGTCAGGCGCCCAGCGCGGCGGCTGGCAGCTATGGCCCTGTCCGTTCTACCGATACCCTCTGGAGTCTGGCGAGCAAGCATCGCCCCTCCAGCCGGGTGACCGTCTACCAGACCATGGTGGCGATCTACGACAAGAATCCCCGTAGTTTTGCCGACGGCAACATCAACCACATCCTGGTGGGATCCCGCATTCTGCTGCCCAGCGCCGCCGAGGCGGGCCGCATCACGGACGCCGAGGCCCGTCGCCGCTTCAACAGCGACAACGCCAGCTGGAAGGGGCTGAGCCCCAAATACCTGGCCGAGAAGCAGCCCCATCCGGTGGTGACCAAGCCGGCGGCCAGCGCGTCGGTCAAGGCCGTGGCCAAGGCGGCCCCCCTTCCGACGGCCGCCCCCAAGGTGAGCGCGCCACAGGCGGCCACCGAGGTGACGGCGATCGCCAAGGCGGTCGAGCCGGCCCCGGCGGCAAGTACTGCCGCGCCAACCGCTGCCCCGGCCCCCTTGCCGGTCAGTGCCGCGACCGTGGTGGGCAAACCCTCCACCGAGATGGCGCTGGCGCTGGAAGATGCCAACGCCCAGCTCGGTCAGGTCACCGAGATGAACCACAGGCTCAAGCTGCGCCTGCAGTCCCTGACCGAAGAGGTGGAGACCCTCAAGGCCCAGTTGCAGGATCAGACCGCGCTGCAAAAAGAGGTGGCGGAGCTCAAGGCCAAGCCGGTGCCGCCCGTGGTGGCCCCCGAACCCAAGCAGAACTGGGTGATGGAGCTGCTCGCCTCGCCGCTGAACCTCGCCATGATCATTTTGCTGCCCGTACTGCTGGTGCTGGCGCTGGTGACGCTCTGGCTGCGGGCCCGCGCCCGCCGCGAGCTGGAAGAGCAGGAGAAGAGCCTGTCGGAGTCCACCTCCATGGTAATGGGGGAGGAGAGCAGCGAGTTTGACCAGCTGATGACGGTCGGCATCGCCGATGACGAGCCCATGCACCCCATGCCGGATCTCAATGAGCCGGGTGGCAATGGCAGCCAGGAGGGGGCCAAGGCCCCGACTGACGTCATCTTCAGCGATGATGAGATGGCCCTGTCCGCCTTCGATGTGGAGCCTGCGGTGACGACGGCCAACCGGGATCCGGATCTGGTGCCCGAGCTCGATCTGGCCCACGAGGGGGACTTCGGTCTGCCCCAGGCCCCTGAGCTGGATCTCTCCGGCGAGTCCGAGGCCAAGGCCCGGGCCAGCGACGAGATCATGAGCGAGGAGGAGCTGCAAGCAGCCCTGTTCGCCGAGCTGGATGCCGATCTCGAGGCCGATCTCAGCCAGGCGCAGGCGCAGGGCAGAAGCCAGCGCGATGGGGCGCTCGCCAACTTTGATCTCAGCGATCTCGAGACCGACTTCCACGAGCCTGCCACCGACGCCCGGGGCGACGACGCCTATGGCAAGGATGATATCGATGACATGCTGGCCGAGCTCGGACTCGAACCGACGCAGGCCAAGGGCGCTGCCCAACCGCCGGCCTGGGATCCCAACGAGCTGGCCCTGGCCGACTTCGAGGATGCCTTCACCGAGGTGGAGTCCCATCAGGGCGCTCTGACACCCCGTGAACAGGCACAGGCGAATGACTACGTGGAGATAGACAAACTCCTGGCCGAGGCCAACGCCAGCAGCACCGAGCAGGAGCCCTACCAGGGCTTCTCCCTGGACGTGGGGCTGGATGGCTTCCCCGAGGTGTTGCCGGAGTCTACCGGGTTCGATGTGGATGCCGATGACGGCGGCGTGGGGGCCAAGCTGGATCTGGCCCGGGCCTACCTCGAGATCGACGACAAGGAGAGCGCCCGCGAGCTGCTGCAAGAGGCGGCGGCCCAGGGCAGCGAGCACCAGCGCAGCGAAGCCGAGAAGCTGCTCAGGCGCCTGGGGTGATCCCCCTTTGCCGCTGATGAACACAGAGGGCAGCCCGCGGGCTGCCCTCTTTCATCCAGGCCACCGGCACGGGATGCCGGCCCGAACTGGGACTTTTGGGCCCAAGGGCGTATAATCCGGCCCGTTTCTTTCATCCTTTCCCCACAAGACAAGATTCATCCATGCGAATTGCCCTAGGTATTGAATACGACGGCAGCCGGTATTTCGGCTGGCAGCGTCAGCGCGAAGTGATCAGCGTGCAGGCCGAACTGGAAAAAGCCCTCAGCCGCATCGCCAACCACCCCGTCTCCATCCAGTGCGCCGGCCGTACCGATGCCGGGGTGCACGCCACAGGTCAGGTGATCCACTTCGATACCGAGGCCAACCGCGCCGAGGGCGCCTGGACCCTGGGGCTCAACTCCAACCTGCCCCCTGACATCGCCGTGCGCTGGGTCAAGGAGGTGGACGAGAGCTTCCACGCCCGCTTCAGCGCCACCGCCCGTCGCTACCGTTATGTGATCTACAACCATAACTTCCGCCCGGCCATTCTCGGCAGCGGCGTCAGCCACTACCACGAGACCATAGACGCCGACCTGATGCACCAGGCGGGCCAGAGCCTGCTCGGGGAACACGACTTCAGCACCTTCCGCGCCATCGCCTGCCAGTCCAACACCCCCTGGCGCAATGTGACCCACCTGTGCGTCAGCCGCTCCGGCCCCTACATAGTGCTCGACATCAAGGCCAACGCCTTCCTACACCACATGGTGCGCAACATCACCGGCTCCCTGCTGCTGGTGGGGCAGGGCCTCAAACCGGTGGAGTGGATAGCCGAGGTGCTGGCGGCAAAGGATCGCAATCTGGCGGGGCCGACCGCCAAGGCGGGGGGGCTCTATCTGGTGGACGTGGATTACCCGGCCGAGTTTGGCCTGCCGCAGTTGCCGCTTGGCCCGCTGTGGCTGCCGGACTCGGCACCGGGTACGACCAGTTTTTAGTAACTGGGCCCGAAAATTTGTGGTTTAATGATCCGTCATTTATTGCCATCGAGCCGTAAGTCATTGAACAATCAAGGCCCGATGCGTTTTGTCAGGCACAAAAGCATTAAGGAATTCCATGAGCTGGCTTGAGAAGATCCTTCCCAAGAGCAAGATCACTACACCGCGTCGTCACAACATTCCGGAAGGGGTGTGGACCAAGTGTACCGCTTGCGAACAGGTGCTCTACCGGGCAGAACTGGAGCGCAATCTCGAAGTGTGCCCCAAGTGTGATCATCATATGCGGATCAGCGCCCGCGCCCGCCTCGAGAGCTTCCTCGACGAGCAGGGCCGCACCGAAGTCGGTGCCGAGCTGGAGCCGCAGGACATCTTGAAATTCAAGGATTCCAAGCGCTACAAGGATCGTTTGTCTGCCGCTCAGAAAGAGACGGGAGAAAAAGATGCGCTGGTGGTGATGAAGGGGACCCTCAAGGGGGTGCCGGTCGTCGCCTGTTCATTCGAGTTCTCCTTCATCGGTGGCTCCATGTCCTCCGTGGTCGGTGCCCGCTTCGTGCGCGCCGTCGAGGAGTGCATCAAGGAAGGCCGCGGCCTGGTCTGCTTCTCCACCTCTGGTGGGGCGCGGATGCAGGAAGCGCTCTTCTCCCTGATGCAGATGGCCAAGACCAGTGCGGCGCTCGATCGCCTCACCAAGGCGGGCCTGCCCTTCATCTCTGTGCTGACCGACCCCACCATGGGGGGCGTCTCCGCCAGTCTGGCCATGCTGGGTGACATCAACGTGGGCGAGCCCAAGGCGCTGATCGGCTTCGCCGGTCCCCGCGTCATCGAGCAGACAGTGCGCGAGAAGCTGCCGGAAGGCTTCCAGCGCTCCGAGTTCCTGCTGGAGAAGGGCGCCATCGATCTCATCATCGACAGGCGCGAAATGCGCAACCGTCTGGCCGGCCTGCTGGCCAAGCTGATGAACACTCAGGTCATCGAAGACTGAACATGAGTTCGCACATGCAACAATCTCAAAGCCGGTCGCTGGTCGACTGGCTTTCTTATTTGGAACAGATCCACCCGGTCAATATCGACATGGGGCTGGAGCGGGTCGGCGCCGTCGCCCGGCGCATGGGTCTCACCCGGTTGCCGTTCAAGGTGATCACTGTGGCGGGCACCAACGGCAAGGGCTCCTCCTGTGCCATGGCCGCCAGCATACTGATGGCCGCCGGTTACAAGGTAGGGGTCTACTCCTCGCCGCACCTGCTGCGCTTTACCGAGCGGGTGCGTATCGACGGGGCCGAGCTCTCTGACAGCGAGCACTGCGCCGCCTTTGCCGAGGTGGAAGCCGCTCGCGGCGAGATAGCGCTCACCTTCTTCGAGTTCGCCACCTTGGCGGGCCTGTGGCTCTTCTGCCGCGCCGCCCCCGATGTGCTGCTGCTGGAAGTGGGGCTGGGCGGCCGGCTCGACGCCACCAATGTGGTGGAGTCCGATGTGGCCATGATTACCTCCATTGCGCTGGATCACTGCGACTGGCTCGGGGATACCCGAGAAGCGGTGGCGGTGGAAAAAGCCGGCGTCTACCGCGCAGGCAAACCTGCCATCAGCGGCGAGCCCAATCCCCCAGCGACCATAGCCTCAGAGGCGCAGCGCCTCGGTGCCTGTCTGCGTCAGGTCGGCCGCGACTTCCACGGCGATGAGCAGGATTCCGGTTGGGATTACCACGGCCTGAACCACTGGCTGGGGCTGCCCAAACCGGCCCTGCCGCTGATGAACGCGGTGACCGTGCTGGCGGCGCTGGAATCCCTCGGTTTGCCATTGGCGGAGTCCGCGATCCGTGAAGGGCTGGCCAATGCCCGGCTGGCGGGGCGGATGCAGCGTCTGCAAGACGAGCCGCTCGTCATCGTCGATGTGGCCCACAACCCCCATTCGGCGGCTTATCTGGCGAGCCAGCTACGCCAGATCCCCGGCAAGGGCAAGCGCCGCGCCGTGGTCGGCATGCTGAAAGACAAGGACATGGCGGGGTCGCTGGCCGAACTCGATGGCCTCATCGACCAGTGGTTCCTGGCAAGCCTCACAGGCCCGCGCGCCGCGACTGCAGAGCAGCTTGCCGTGGCCCTCGGGGACGGGCAGGGACCGGCGGCGACCTTTGACGGCGTGAGCGCGGCTTATCTTGCTGCCCTGGCCGCATCGAGTCCTGATGATATGGTCATCGTCTTTGGTTCGTTTTACACTGTCGCCGACGTGCTGGCGGCGAGCGCCTGAGCGGCCAGACCTGCTCTTCGCATCGTGGATCTCCGCAAGATTGCAGTTGAGTTTAAGTAACATGGGTGGAAATTAACTTGGCTTCGAAGTTTCAAAACAGATTAGTGGGGACCGTCATCTTGGTCGCCCTGGTTGTCATCTTTCTGCCGGACCTGATGGACGGCAACAAGCTGGAGCAGAAGGAAGAGGCGTTTGCCAAGATCCCGCTGCGCCCTGAGCTTGAGCCAGCCAAGCCCGCCTTGCAGGTTTCTGCCGCCAGCACCCTGCCGGCCGATCACCTGGCGAGCCAGCAGCAGGCCTCTGCCGCCACCCAGTGGCAGGTAGAAGAGATTGGGGATACGGTGACCCTGGCCGCCAATCAGGCCACTACTGCCGCCCAGGCACAGCCAGCGACCCAGGTTGCGGCCAAGCCTGAGCCCAAACCCGTGCCCAAGCCCGAGGTGGTGGCCAAGAAACCGGTGGAGCAACCCAAGCCCAAGCCGGTGCCCCCCAAGCCGGTCGAGGTGAAGAAGCCGGTGGAGAGCAAGCCGCAGGTGGGTCA
Organism: Aeromonas sp. R4-3; assembly: GCF_040908275.1. Lineage (NCBI taxonomy): Bacteria > Pseudomonadati > Pseudomonadota > Gammaproteobacteria > Aeromonadales > Aeromonadaceae > Aeromonas > Aeromonas sp. R4-3. Next base: position 18,128 of record NZ_JBFODK010000015.1, on the reverse strand, counting down.
GATCAAGTCCATGGACGATCTCATCGCGAGCAAGATGACGACCCAGGCGGCGACCCCGGCACCCGCGGCGGCAGCCCCGGCCCAGGGCAGCTGGATCCTGCAGCTCGGTGCCTTCAAGAATGCTGACAGCGTCAATGCCCTGGTGGGCAAGCTGAGGGCGGCCGGCTACTCGGCCCAGACCTCGCCGAGAACCCCGGTGCAGGGGCAGATCAACAGGGTCTTTATCGGGCCGGATGTCTCCAAGGCCAAGCTGCAGGGCATGCAGAGCCGGATAAGCCAGATGACGGGGCTGAGCGGCTCAGTGGTGGCCTACAACCCCTGATGCGAGTTTGACGAACGCCGAACAGAAAAATACCGCGCCTCATTTCACAGATGGGCGCGGTATTTTTTTGGCGCCCGTTCAGGGTCTCTCGTGGCGAGAGGCCGGGCGGGTTTTTAGATGCACTTCACCGGCTTGGGCAGGCCGGCAATCTTGGTGGCCTGCTTGGCAGGCCCCTCGGGGAACAGCTTGTAGAGATAGCGGCTGTTGCCCTTCTCGGGGCCGTACTGCTTCTCCATCGCCTTGACCAGGGCGCGGATGGCGGGGGAGGTGTTGAACTCCAGATAGAAGGCCCGCACGAAGCGCACCACTTCCCAGTGCGGCTCCTCCAGCACTATGCCCTCCTGCTCGGCCAATACCAGCGCCAGCGCCTCGCTCCACTCTTCGCTGTGGCGCAGATAGCCCTTGGCATCGGTCTCGATGAGTTGGCCGTTGAAATGCAGCTGATGGTGTTCGGACGGGTGCTCGGACATGGAGGCTCCTCGGGCTGTCGGGATTGGGCGGGCATGGTAGCGCCTTGATCTTCGGCGAGCAACCGGCCAAGGCGCGCCAAGGCACAGAATTCACCAGGCGGGGCCGTCGCCCCGCCTGGTGAGCGCTATCTGGACTGCTGTCTTCCTTCACCCCTCAGGCGTTGCCTTGCCGGGTGAGCAGTTGGCCGTCGTTGGCCAGCATCAGCAGTTCATCCGCCAGCTGGCTGATGAGATTGAGCTGCTGGGTCAGCATCAGCTGCTCCTCGCTGCTGTCCGGGGCTATGGCCGGACATGATCCTTCGAGCTGGGCCGGCATCTCCCCCGCCAGATGGCCGGCGGCCCGCTCCAGGGTATGGCTGATGTGTCGGCTGATCTCGTCGAGCTCGGGGATGGGCTCGAGTTTGTCGCGATGGGCCCCGAGGGCCGAGATGTAGGAGAGCAGGGCGTGGTTGCGCCAGGTGAGGGTGAAGCAGAGATCGAGGAAGCGGCGGCGCTTGCTCGGCTCCACCAGCATGCTCTGCCAGGCCATGGCCAGCTCGCTGTCGGCCAGGTGGGCACACTTGCGGGCCACCCGGTAGTCGAGGGACTCGTCGCGCTGGCGGTGCAGGCTGGCGAGCACAGCCGACAGGTAGCGTGCGTTGGCGGAGAGGGAGTTGGCAATCAGGGTCGGCAGCCTCTTGTATTGCCAGTCCGGCCAGAGCCAGGCCACCAGCGCATAGGAGAGCAAACAGCCGAGCAGGGTATCGAGCAGGCGTGGTCCCAGGATGGCGAAGCCGATGCCGTCCAGCAGGTTGAACGCCATCAGCACATAGAGGGTGATGAAGCAGACGGCGGCGCTGTAGTTGCTGCGCACCTGGGTGAAGAACAGGAAGGCGGCCAGCCCCATGATCCCCAGTTGCAGGTGCAGCTCGGGGAAGAGCCAGAGCACGGGTACGCCTATCAATATGCCGGCGAAGGTACCGAGCATCCGCTGCACCAGACGGCGCCGTGTGGCGCTGTAGCTCGGCTGACAGACGAACAGCACTGTCAGCAGTATCCAGTAGCCCTTGTCCAGGCTGAAGGCCTGCAAGATGCCGTAACCCACCACCAGGCCCAGCGACAGCCGCAGGGCGTGGCGAAACACCATGGAGTTCGGGGTCAGGTGCTGTTTTAGCAGGGTCAGCAGCGGCAAGGAGGCAGGCCTCGCCAGGGGCGGCAGGCTGGTGGGAGGGGAGGCGGGGTTTTGCAGCTCCTCGGCGCTGGCCAGCAGCTCGTTGATGCTGGAGAGATTGCGGCGCAGGAACTTCATCGGCGTCAGCAGAGTCTTGGGATAGTGCTGCTTGAGATGGGTGAACTCCAGCTGGTCGCCAAGGGCCTCCAGGGTCCAGTGGATGCGCTTGTGATGGGCATAGGGCTTGTGCACCAGGATGGCGTAACCGAGCCGCTGGCACGCCTCTGAGAGCTGCAGGAACACCTCCTGGAAGCCGTCCAGCACTATGCCCTGCTTGAGCTCGGCCTCCAGCTTGCTGTAGGGGTAGTGGCTGGAGGTGGCCCGCTCCTGGATCTCCAGTGCCAGCAGGTAGAGCCGCAGCAGGCCGGCGAGCTCGGGCGCCGCCTGATGGCGGGTACTGAGGCGGGCGTTGAGCGCCGTCTTGGTCAGGTTGAGGGCATTGACCAGGTTGATGTTGAGCTGGGCCAGGTTGTGGCGAATGGCCTGGGCGCCGTGCTCGTCCGCCGGGAAGAAGCGGGATTTTTCCAGCAGGTAGCGGCCGAGGGCGAAATAGCTCTGGGCGAGCTGCTCGTGCAGTGTCTTGTAGGGCAGCAGCCAGAGCCAGACCAGCGACACCAGGCCGTACCAGAGGGCGCCGGCACCGAGCGCCAGCGGCTGGTAGAAGAGATCCGGCGCCTTGGCGGCCCCCAGCATGGTGTAGATGGCGATAAGCAGGGAGCCGAAGCTGATGGTGGCGTAGCGCTGCCCCAGCGCCCCCACCATCACGAAGATGAAGGTGGAACCCGCCAGCCCAAGGGCAAACAGCCAGGGGGTGGGGAAGAGGTACTGCACGCACAGGGAGGCAAACAGGAAACAGACCAGCGTCATGGCGAGGTTCTTGACCCGGCCCCACAGGCTGTCATCTGTCTCTGCGATGGCCCCTGCCACTACCCCGAGGGAGAGCAGCACGGTGAGCTGGATGTCCCCTGTGACCAGGGCGAAGGCGAGCAGCCCCAGGATGGCCAGCAGCACCTTGAGAGCGAAGTAGATGTGGCTGTCGGTCAGCAGACGGCGCAACAAACTGGAGAAATCCATGGGCATGCTAGGCACCACCCTTGAGCGAAATGAAATGGATATGGCTGTCGGTCAACCGGCGGCGCAATAAAAGGCTGGAGAAGTTCATGGGCATGCCAGGTTCACCCTTGAGCGAAGTGGAAACGATGTGGCTGTCGGTCAGCAGACGGCGCAATAAACCTGAGAAATCCATGGGCATGGGATAGACGCAACCCTTGAGCGAAACGAAAGCGACAGCATAACTCGTCGGTAACGAAGTGGCCCTGATTTGGATCAGGGCCACTTTGCTTCATATCCTTGATTTGCAACTTATCCTGACAGAAACAGGTGCCAATAAAAACCCCGCCGAAGCGGGGTTTTTCATCAGTTTCGGTTGCCGCCAAGCAGGCTCAGCAGACTCAGGAAGATGTTGTAGATGGAGACATACAGAGTCACGGTGGCGGAGATGTAGTTGGTCTCGCCGCCGCGCACTATCTGCTGGGTGGTCAGCAGTATGGCGCCAGAGGAGAACAGCATGAACATGGCAGACAGGGCCAGGCTCAGGGCGCTCATCTGCAGGAAGATGTTGGCGACCATGGCCACCAGCAGTACCCAGAAACCGACGAACAGCATGCCGCCGATGAAGGAGAGGTCACGCTTGGTGGTCAGGGCATAGGCCGACAGACCGAAGAAGGTGAGCGCCGTGCCGCCAAGGGCCGTCATCACTATCTCGCCGCCGCCATTGTTCATGTACATGTTGATGATGGGACCCAGGCTGTAGCCCATCAGGCCGGTCAGGGCGAAGGTGAACACCAGCCCCATGCCGTTGTCACGGTTCTTCTCGGTCAGGAACATCAGACCATAGACACCGACCAGGAAGATGGCCCAGTGCAGGGGCGGCATGTTCATGACGGTGGCAACCCCGGCCACCACGGCAGAGAAGCCAAGAGTGAGGGAGAGCAGCATATAGGTGTTGCGCAGCACCTTGTTGGTGTCACGCGCGGCACTCTGGGTGCCAGTGTAGATAGAACGGGTATCCATCTTGGTGTCCTCTTGATTTCCGGGGTGAGGCGGCAGATTCCGCTTCGTTAACGCATTGTATGCACTGAATGTGTGGATGACGAGCGCTGATTTCAAGCGCCCCCCCAACTGTGTCGGCCTCTACTATTCCAGAGCAAAGATGTATTGCGCATGAACAAGAGGGTGAGGCAGCGCGAGCGGCAAGGGGCGGGTGGATGTACAGACCTTGGTGCCGGTTGGCTGCGGTGGCTACTCAGTGTGTGCCCGCCCGTGCCGGGAGACCTGTCTGGGCGAATAGCCAAACAGCTTGCGAAACGCCGTGATGAAGTTCGCGACATGGCTGTAACCCGTGTGCTCGGCGGCCTCCTGCAGGGAGATGCTGCGCTCATCGAACGGGACTATGGCACCGCCTCGCCGGCCTTGCTGGTGGGCCACTCCCTCGGGGGCCTGCTGACGCTGGATGCGGTGGCCAGAGACAGCGGCCAGTTCCAGGGCTAGATCGCTATCGATGCCAGCCTGTGGTTCGATTATCCGGCCAACTACCAGCGCATCGAGCGGGCCTTGCTTGCCCCGCTCAAGCACCCCGCCTCGCTGTTTGTGGCTGTGGCCAACAACCCCTTCACGCCGGGATCTGGTCGATCCGAGTTTCACCGGGATCAGTTGCGGCAGTTTGCCCTAAGCGTGGCGGCGCACCCCGGTCACAACCTGCACATCACCAGCCGCTACTTCGAGGAAGAAGACCACCACTCTGTCTATCACCTGGCGGTCTATCAGGGGTTGCAGCAGCTGTTTCGGGGCTACCGGCCGGATCTGGCCCCGGGCCTTTTCAGACGGCAGGCTGTCATCGCCCACTACGAGGCCCTGAACCGGCGGCTTGGCAGCCAGCTTCGCCCCCAAAAGGAGAGCCTGCTGACTATCAGGGAGAAGGGCGAGCGCTGGCCCCAGATGCTGATCTCCGTGGCCGACGCCGACGCGCTGCTGGAACGCTATTACGGGCAATGAGCAGGGGATGGACAATCAATAAAGGTAATGAAGGCGGGCAGTTAAGGTGGAGAGTGGAGGCGAAGAGTGAAGGTGAAGAGTGGAGGCGGACAGCGACGCCCTGCGGGGCTGGGCCCGGCCATTTTCGGGTGGCCGTTTGCACGCAACCGGGCGCGGGATCCGGCCTTCTTGTCTTGTCGGATGGCGCTAGTACAGGCGCCGCTTCACTCATTGACCCGGCAGAGGTTGCCCGGGCTTTGCTGTGTCCGCCGCTCCCCGCATAGGCCGCCTAGTCTGCTGCTCAAACAGACCCGCAAAGGGCCTTTTTCTTGTCGGCGCCCATCACCCAGGTGCAACCGACGTATATATGCAGAGCGATGAGGGTCCTGATCTCTCACGCCCAAGCCTCGTTTGATCGCCCAATCTCGCCTCACCGCTCCCCCAGTGGATGTCGCCTGAAGCCGTTTTTAGTACGAGCCGCTGTATGGCGTCATGCAAGGAAGAAACTCGCCAGCCGGCCCCTGATATGGATGACAAGAACAGCTGCAAGCGATGGAGAAAGGAAAATGGGCGGTGGTGCAGGTTATTGAGTCTGTCGAATTAAGGCCTCAAATGTCCCCTCATTCTGGAGCGATATATTTTATTGGAAAAGTGTTATTTAAATGTAAATCAACAATAAACCAATCATTATATCCATGAGCCAGCTTTTGAATATCTTAATTTAAATTTCATTAAGTCAGAGTTCAGTTATTATTTATAAAAAAAAGTTTTTTTATGATCGCAAACGTTTTTTTATCGGCTGATCTCGATCGAATGTATCGAGGGATCGTTCCCATGAGCGGATTATCTGTCGCCACCGATGCCGCATTTAGATTTTAATGCTGTTTTTAATGCCGTTGTGGTTTTTTGATCTGTGTTCTTGTCTTTTAATTCATCTATTTGATGGATATTATGTGGATGTCAGAGTTTAATGCTGTTTGTGAGTCTCGATTGGAATTATTTCAATCGAGGTGAGGGCATAAATTGGAACTCTCATATTGTCACCGAATCCATGTCTTTTAAATTGTGCTCCTGGGTGCGATTTTGGCGGAGCTTACCCCCTTATTGCCGGTTTTCGGTGCGCATCCATCGATAATGGGTATGGGAATGAATCACTGTGGAACGATGGTATCTGGCCTGTCACAAGACAGGGAAACATAATGCACTCAGGGTTAAAGCATTTCTGGCACATCTGAATATTGAGGTGCTGATACCCCAGATTCGCATGCATCAGCCAAGGCTGGATCGCCCTGGTCAAATAAGGTCCGTTTGGGAGCCGTTATTTCCAGGTTATCTCTTCATTCACTTCGATCCTGAGACACACCATACATCGAAAGTGTCGGCTTGCCCTGGCTTGAGCCATCTTGTGCGGTTTGCCGGGGTGATAAATCCTCTGCACGAGGCTGTGGTCGATGAGGTCCTGCAGTTGGTGCTGACGGTAAATATGGAGGCAGGCGAGTCGATAAAGCAGCTCGTGAGCCCTGAGCATCAGGCTCAAAGCGCACCAGCCTTGACGGAGTCACAACGCAGGCAGATAAGGCGGGTGATGGCGGAAAAAAATGGGGTGACACGTTCGGCACTGTTTTATGCATTTGTCGAGGCGAGTCGATGCTGCCCCTGACAATTGAAGTTATATAGCTGATTAGGTGAGTCTGTATTTGATACCCAGAACATCAGCCATCAAGAACCTGGTAATCGAGCATATTGTGAAAAAGAGTGACGTCAAAAAACAGAAGATTTATGGTGCGTTGCTGGCGTTATGCCCTGCGGTGGAAGGAAATATCCCGCCTTATGATGACTGGCCCAAGACGCGGAAAATTGCAGATGCGTGCAATGAGACCATCTATTCAGCGAGGCTCTACTTGCTGGCACTGGCAGATGAGGGGGCAGTTTATTGTTCATATCAAAACGTGAATAACTCCCTGCGCTGGTATCCTAGATTGTGCAAGGACGAACTGCCTGATATAGAGCCTGTCATTCTAACGCCACTAGCATGATCCATATATGACAGCATCCAATATGTGGATGCCGTGATGATGTCTCTACTCTCCATTATATGTTCATTCTCCCCCCGAGAGGGAGGCTTCTTGCTGGTATTGATAACCTACTGCCGTGGCGCTGATTAATGGCGCCATGGAGCAAAATAATGATTACAGTTTAATAAAACAAGATATATCAGGGAGATATATTTTCAGGGTGACTTTTGTCAGTGACATAGACGTTTATTTACTGCTAGGTACTTGCCAGATGTATATCAATGCTCAGGATGTATTTTTCTGAGAGATAGACTTTGGCGCTTATTAATTTACACATTCATTTGAGGTTTTTATGAAAAAGTCCCTGTTGGCCATGGCCGTTGTGCTCTCCTCTGGTATGAGCCTGAATGCATTCGCTGCCGAACCGGCGACAATCGTGACCGGTGGTACCGTTTATTTCAACGGTGAGGTTGTCAATGCGGCCTGCGCGGTGAGCTCCGACTCCCTGGATCAAACTGTTTATCTGGATCAGGTACGCACTGCCGCCTTTAACGGCGCGGCGGATGCGCCTGCAAATCAACCGGAAAATTTCGAAATCAAACTGGTTGACTGCGATACGAGTGTACAGGCCACGGCCGCAGTGTCATTCACGGGCACCACAGCCCCTGGCAAGACCTCTGTGCTGGCCAACTCGGCGGGTTCTGGTGCTGCACAAGGGGTGGGTTTGGTGCTGATGGGGCCGGACAGCGAGGTGCTGGAGATCAATACCGGTGTACCCTCCAGCAAGGTGACCCTCGTAGATGGCACCACAGTCATACCATTGTCGGTCGACTATATCTCCACCAGCACTGTGGTCACACCGGGCCCCGTCAGCAGCGTGGCCAATTTCAACGTGCATTACGAGTAAGGGAATTGGCTGGGTGGCTCCTTGTCGGAGCCACCCATTCCGTTATGTCCCAACGTTAGATTGCAGGGTGTCTCGGTATCGGGGGGGCAGTCGTACAGGCACTTGCTGTCACGCAATGACACTCCTCTTTTTGTTTACCCGCGGTACTTCCGTCTTCCGAGAAGGCAATGAGGTACTGGTATCACCGGTAGCCTTCTTGATTGATGAATGCCCATAGTCGGTTGACGGTCTGGGGTCGAGAGAGCCGGCAGCAGGGGAGCCGGGTGCAGGAGTCGAGGCACCTTTTTGGTGAGTAGGGCTCTGCAATCTATTGGGTCATCGCCTTGTTATCGATCGTTTCGAAGGGGCCGTCGGTGCTAAGAGCATTGCAAGGGATGTCGCTGTCCATTCTGGTCGCCATGACGCCATTGGGTGTCGCGGCAGAGGGGGGCAAGCGAGTACGAACTGCCGGCGATGTGAACCTTGAGGGGCGCGTCGTTTATTCAACCTGTGCCATTGGCGCACCCGAAACAGCGCAGCTGATATCGTGGCAAGAGGGGCGAATCACGTCCACAGAGTGGACCGATGCCAAGTTGTTTGATATTCGGCTGAGCGAATGCACCTCTGCGGTCAGTCAGAATGTGAGTGTCCGTTTTAGCGGTGTCGAGGATGAGGGCACAGATGATGTCGGGAGATCGAATGAGGTTGAAGAGGGGGCCTGGAATTGGTCCGATGGTCGGGTGGTCATTCAGGTTGCCCATGATCCAACACTCTTGCGTTTCGTAAATGGTCCCGTATTCCGGTTCCACTCCAAATTCAAATTTTTGGTGCCCATGTCCAGTGAGTCACCGGTCAGCGTTCCAGTATATTTTTTAGTCGCCTATCCTTGAGAGGTATTTATGATAGCGCACAAAAGCATGCATTCACTTTTTATAGGGGCTGCCCTCTATTTCATCAGCACTGCCATTCATGCGGGTGGTGTGGTGCTGGGTGCCACTCGCGTTATATATCCTCAAGGCAATAAACAGGTGTCGTTGGCCGTGACCAACACCGATGAGAAGGCGCTTTTTTTGATTCAGTCCTGGTTCACGGATAGTGAGGGGAAAAAAAGCAATGACTTTGTGGTCACGCCACCATTGTTTAAATTGATGCCGAAAAAAGAGAACACCTTAAGAATTATTTATGTGGGGGCAAATCCGCTGCCCGCCGATCGTGAAAGTGTTTATTATCTCAATGCCAAGGCCATCCCTGCTGTTTCAGAGGCGGCTCAGAATAGTAATACCCTGCAAATTGCCACCCAGAGTGTCATCAAGTTGTTTTATCGACCTCAAGGGCTGGCCGTGCCACCGATAGAGGCGCCCGCCATGCTGCGTTGCAATCTGGAGGGCAGCATGCTGACGGTTCGCAACCCGTCGCCCTATTTTGTCACCATGGTCAATCTGCAGGTAGGAAAGACAAGAGTCGCCAACATGATGGTCCCACCATTGGCGACTGAGCGTGTCGACGTCGACAACTTGACGGGGGATGTGACATTTCAATCAATCAATGATTACGGTTCTCAAACCAAGCCGTCCATTTGCCCTAAATCGTAATGGATGCAAGCCATGTCGTATTCGAAGTCACTGGCCGTATTATTGGCGGGATGGGGCCTGCTCTCTGATGCTCAGGCCGATGTCCAGTTTAATCCTGCATTCTTGTCAGGTGATCCGTCCTCGGTGGCGGATCTGGCTGCATTTGAACAAAACGAACAGCTACCGGGAACCTACCGGGTCGATATATTTCTGAACGATCAGTTTGTGGATACCAGAGATGTGGTGTTCGCCGTCAGCACATCCAAAAAGGATGGCGATGGTTTGCGGCCAGTGCTCTCCGTCGATGATCTGGTTGCCTTCGGCGTCGATGCGCAAGCGCTGTCAGAGGGGCAGCCCGCCGTGGGGGAGGAGATGGCCGGGCCTGTCGATATTCGGGAGCTGATCCCCGGTGCCGATTATGTCTTCTACTTTGAGCGTTTGCGGCTCGATGTGAGTATTCCGCAGGCTGCCATGAGTCGGCGCGTGCTGGGTGAAGTCTCGGAAGAGCTGTGGGATGAAGGTATCAACGCGCTGATGCTGAACTACATGTTCAGTGGCAGCAACAGCGTCGGCAAGGAAGATATAGGTGATGACAGCTTTGTTGCACTCAACACCGGTATCAATATGGGGGCGTGGCGGTTTAGAAATTACTCGACCTGGAACAAGGGTGATGAATCGAGCGAATTGCAGAGTGTGAGCAATCATATTACGCGGGCCATCATCCCATTGAAGAGTGAACTCGTCATCGGTGATAGCAGCACCCTGTCCGACATATTTGACAGCGTGGGTTTTCGTGGCGTGCAGCTGGCATCAGATGAACAGATGTACCCCAGCAGCTTGCAGGGATATGCACCCACGGTACATGGCATTGCGAAGAGCAATGCCAGCGTCACCATCAAGCAGAATGGCTATGTGATTTACCAGACCCATGTTCCTCCGGGCCCATTTCTGATTGAGGATCTGTTTGCGACCTCGGCCAACGGCGACCTTGATGTGGAAGTGAAGGAGAATGATGGCAGCATCAGCCATTATGTTGTGCCTTTTGCATCCATTCCAACCTTGCTCCGTGAGGGTCGGGTGAAATATGACGTGACGGTAGGGAAATATCGTTCTGGCAGCGATATGCAGGAAGAGCCTGAGTTTATTCAGGGATCCCTCGCCATGGGGGTTCAGGAAACGGTGACGCTCTTTGGCGGAACACAATTATCGTCGGATTATTACTCCTTTGCGGTGGGGATTGGCAAAAACATGGGGGACTTCGGTGCCATCTCGGCCGAGTTATCCTATGCAAATACGGTACTGCCGGATGAAAGCGAGACACAAGGACAATCCTTCAGCCTGCTTTATGCCAAATCACTGGTGGACCTTGGCACTGATGTGCAGCTACTGGGGGCCCATTATTCTACGCAGGGATATTACACCTTCGCCGATAGCACCTATAAATCCATGTCTGGTGATCTGGATGACGGTAATAATGAGTCGGACGATTCTGGCCATGATGATGAGCCAGTCAGCCGCTATGACCTCAATTATGCCAAGCGCGGCAGGTTGGAGGGCAGCATATCCCAGCAGATAGGGGATGCCGAGTCGGTCTATTTGAGTGCGCGAGTGCAAAATTATTGGGAAACCGATGAAGAGGACAGATATCTGCAACTCGGTTATTCCGGTGTGTGGAAAGACATCACTTACTCACTCGCATACAGCTATAACCAGAGCGCCTTTGAACCTGAGGAAGACAAGGTCATCTCGCTGAATATTTCCCTCCCCGTCGGGCGATGGCTGGCAACCTCGGATGATTACGCCTCTGCCTACGCTGATTATGGTGTCAGCTACGATGCGGATGGACGGACGACGAACCGGATTGGCCTGAGCGGGACCGCTTTGGAAAATAAGAACCTGAATTACAGCGTTCAGCAGGGATATACCAACCAGGACGTGGGATCCAGTGGCAATGCACAGATCCAGTATCAAGGCGCCAGAGGCGATATTGAGCTCGGATATAACTACAGCGAGGACAAGCAGCAGGTGACCTATGGCGGAACTGGCGGTGTTGTGGTGCATGCGGGCGGCGTGACCTTCAGCCAGCCACTTGGCAACACCAATATTCTGGTGGCGGCACCGGGTGCCGAGGGGGTCGAGATTGAGAACACCATAGGCACTGTCACCGATACCGATGGCTATGCCGTCATCCCTTATGCCTCCAGCTATCGCCTGAACCGCGTCGCGCTGGATGTGAATTCGTTGCAGGACGACGTGGAGGTGGATGAAGCCGTCGCCATGGTGGTGCCGACCGATGGTGCCCTAGTGCGTGCAACGCTTGAGACCAGGAAAGGGATCAGAGCGCTGTTTGCGCTGACTTTCGATGACAACCCCGTCCCCTTTGGCGCGCGTGTTGTCAGCGAGCAGGAGGGTGTATCGGGCATTGTGAGTGAGGAGGGGGTGGTGTACCTGGCTGGCCTGGCTCCCACGGGATCCCTGGATATCCGATGGGGTGCCGGGCAGGATCGGCGCTGCGAGGCTGATTATTTGCTGCCGGAACCGGCGAAGCAGGCGCCCATCACCCGGTTAGCCATAGCGTGTCATCAGAATAAATAGACGCATCGTCAGTATTTCTCCTGAATGCTTGATAAATATTCCTGTTATTTAAATGAAAGGTGTGAGTAATGAGGGTGTGTCATTATTTTTCAGGTGACCAGTGGGCCTATATGGGTGGCAAGAGTGCTGTCACCGGGTTGATACGTGTGGCCATGGTTTCTGGAATATGGGGAAGCATGATGGCGAGTGTATTTCATGTATCCGCCGTCTCGGCCAAGACATATCTGGGGCCGCCCAGTGGTCAAATAACCATAACGGCACCAGAGAATAATTCCGAGGCTTATCTGGTGGCGAATGCAGGATTGACAGCCGCCAATGTCTGCCACCCAAGTGCTCCCACGGTCAAAGACAGAGAGGGGAGTTTTTTCAGCTATACCGCGGCCACGGCCCATACCGTCGAATTTAATGGAAAAGTACATACCCTCATGTCAACGGGTAATCCCTATTTCGGGGTCATAGTCCCGACCAGGGATACCTCAGCCCCAGACAGTGATGCCGTCCCCCTTGCCTGGGCGGTGACGCCCTGGTATCCGACTCCCAACGCCACGAGGGCACCTGGCACAGATGCCATTGATGCAAGATTTCGTTATGTCTTGTATGCCATGCCCGGTGAGCTGCCAGCAGGCAGTTATGTGATTCCGCAAATGGAGGCGTTTTTGGGTGTTGATTGCCGAGATGATGAAGGGAGGACATATCAGGATCGCGTCGGGCAGCGGGCCTTTACTGTCAATGTCGCCGCCCGGGGGTGCGACGTGACCTCTCCGGCGCATACCTACATCGACTTCGGCGAGCTGAGTTCCCGTGATTTCTCTGCCGTTGGCAGCACCACCAGCACTATCCCCACCATGATCAGCTTGCAGTGCGATCCCAATGTCGAGATCCACTTCACACTCTCGGATCAGACCAACCCGAGCAACAGAACCAGCATCGTAGAGCTGACTGCCGACAGTACCGCCCGTGGGTTGGGGGTTCAAGTGGTCAATCCAGGGAGCGGCAAGTCCTATTCGCTGGGGCCCGATGACGCCAGCAACCACGGCATCAATCAAGTCTGGCTGGGGCAGAGTGGTCCTCAGGGTGGCACATTCAACTTCCCCCTCGGCTTTCGCTATATCCGGACCGGAGAGATGACGGCCGGTACGGCGACGGCCCTAGTGGGTGTCACTTTATCCTATCAATGAGGCGAGCGTGATGAACAGCAAGATAGCCGCGAGCATCGGTCTTGCCCTGTGCGGCGCCGTCTTCTTCGCCGGGGCGGCGGATGTGACTATTGAGGTGCGCGCTACCCTGATCCAGCCGGGTTGCGTCATCAACAACAATGCGGCCGAAATCGTGGACTTCGGCACCTTCCCGTCCAGCAGCATCAGACTGGGGGCGCCCCCCTCTCAACCTGGTTTGATCCAGACGGTTTCTATGCCCATCAGCTGTGTGGACATGGGCACAGGAGTGACGCTGAGTGTCAACGCGGCGGCCTCTGCGGAAAACCCCGCGCTGATAGAGACCGGCAAGGCGGGGCTGGGGGTGGCTCTCTCGACCCAGAGTGACGTGGCCGACAGCGGTGACTGGATAGTGCCCAATACCGGAAAACTGTCGGTGCCTCTGCTCAATGGGGAGGGGACAGTGCTCTTCTATGCGGCCCCTGTGGGTACAGGCGCCCTGCCACAACCCGGGGTGTTCAGCGCCCAGGCCGTCTTGAATGTGGAATACCCATAACCCCGGTGGCTGCCCGGATCCGGCCAGAGGAATCCTGGCGATGGCGCGCCCTCTGATGGTCTCTGTCTGACCCCATGCCCGCGTTGGCAGCCACAGCTCGCCCTGCTCGATAGCCCGGTGAATCCGGTTCTCTCGTTTTCATGTGCCCTTGTGATGACCTGATCCCGGTGATTCTGGCTGGCCTCTGCTGGGTCGCAATAGGGCGCTTGCCCAGCCGCAAAACGACAGGGCAGGGGGGCAAGGTATACAAGTTGAACAGCTTATTAGGACATACGATGAAACAACTATTCATGTGGATATGCGCGTCCATGGCGGCCTTGTTGCTGACCGCCTGTGGCGGGGGAGATGAGGACTCGTCATCACAGCCGGAGTCCGGGAGCGGCGCGACGTCCATGGTCTCGCTGCAGGTAACCCCGCCCCAGGGACGCATACCTGTGGCGCTGGGGCTGCAATATGTGGCGCAGGCGCTGATGAGCGATGGCAAGGTGCAGGATGTGACGGCGCTCGGCGATCTTCAGTGGCGCAGCAGCGACAGCGCCATCGCGACCATCACGAGCACAGGGCTGGCGACCGGAGTGGCGCCGGGCAAGGTCACCATCACGGCGTCAGGAGTGGGGGCCAATGGCACTCCTGTCGAGGCGAGGGCGCAGCTGGAGGTCAGCAATGCCCAGGCCATAGGGTTGCAGGTGGCGCCCCCTGCCACCCTGGTGGCGGCGGGCTTGAGCAAGCGCTTTACCGCCACCCTGCAGCTCTCCGACGGTACCACCCTGGATGTGACCCCTGAGGTGAGCTGGGCCAGCGATGATGCGGGCACCGCCACAGTCGCGCAAGGGTTGGCGACCGGGATAGGGTCGGGCGTGGCCAGCCTGAGTGCGAGCGGCCTCTTCCAGGGCAAGAGCGTCAGTAGCGCAGCGCAGCTCACGGTGAGCGACGCCACAGTCACTGCCTTGCAGGTGACCCCGGCAGCGAGCACGACGGCGGTCGGCCTGGCACTGCCCCTGATCGCCACCGCAGTGCTCTCTGATGGCACCAGTCAGGTGGTGACGGACATAGTGAGCTGGAGCAGTGGTGACAGCGCCATCGCCACCGTCAGCAATGAGCAGGATCTCTGGGGGCAGGCGAAGGGGGTGAGTGCCGGCACCACGACCATCACGGCCGCTGGCACCTTCAATGGTCAGCCCATCGCTGGATCGGCGCAGTTGAAGGTGAGCGACGCCACAGTGACAGCACTGCAGCTGACCCCCCCCAGCCTGAGGGCGCCGATAGGTTTGCCCCAGCAGTACAGCGCGACCGCCATGCTGTCCGATGGCAGCAGCCAGCCTGTGCTGGATGCCAGCTGGAGCAGCAGCGATCCCGGCATGGCTACCATCAGTGCCGCCGGCCTGGCCACGGGGGCCCGGGCCGGTAGCGCCACCCTCAGCGCCAGCACCAGCGTCAACGGCCAGATCTTCAGCGGCAGCGCGCAACTGACAGTGACAGACGCCACAGTCACCGCCTTGCAGGTGACCCCGGCCAGGGGCTCGGTATCTATTGGCACTAGCCAGCGCTATGAAGCCACGGCCCTGATGTCGGACGGCACCAGTTTGCCGATGTCCGACAGCGCCAGTTGGGTGAGCGACCCCCTTGTTGCCACCCTCGATGGAAGCCATGCCACCGGGACGGGGGTGGGCACCACAGACATCAGTGCCACCGCCGTCGTCAATGGCGTGTCCGTCAGCAACAGCGCGTCCCTGACGGTGAGCGGCGCCAAGGTGACCAGCCTGGAGGTGAGCCCGGGCATCGAGACGGTGTCGACGGGCCTGAGCAAGCCGTTCACTGTGCGCGCCTGGATGTCGGATGGCTCCAGCCAGGAGCTGACCGGCAACGACAATATCAGCTGGAGCAGCGACGACAGCGGCGTCGCCACCGTCGATGGCAGCACCGGGGTGGCAACCGGGGTGGCGCAGGGCTCGGCCTACATCAGCGCGGCGGGCAGCATCAATGGCCAGTTTCTGAGTGACAGCGCCTCACTGGCGGTGGGCGACGCCGCCGTGATGGGGGTGATTGTTACACCGGATCCGGCCACTGTGCCGGTTGGGCTCAGCATGCAGCTCACCGCGACCGCCCAGCTGTCCGACAACAGCACTCAGGACATCACCAGTTCCGCCAGCTGGGGCAGCGACGCCACCGGGGTAGCCACCGTCATCGGCGGGCTGGCGACCGGGGTGAGCGTGGGGGGGGCCAATATCACGGCCACCGATAGCGCCAGCGGTCAGTCCGGCAGCGCGGCCCTGACCGTGACCGGTGCCGTCATGACAGAGCTGACCGTGACCCCGGAGAGCGCCACTGTCGCGGTGGGGCAGAGCCAGCAGTTCGACGCCACGGCAACCCTGTCCGATGGCAGCAGCCAGAATATGACCAGCTCGGTCAGCTGGAGCAGTGGCGACCTCGCCATCGCCTCCATCGGCAGCAACACTGGCCTGGCGACCGGGGTGGCGGTGGGCAACAGCACCATCACGGCGATGACGCAAGATGGCTCCGGGCTTAGCGACACGGCTGAGCTGGAGGTGGTCGCGGGTGGTTGTTCCATGGATACCCTGACCGATGGGACGGGCAAGACCTGGACCTGTCCGCTGACCCAGTCCCAGGCCGATGCCGATGGCATCCCTTATGCCGCCACGCGCACCGAGAACGGCATTGTCTATGCCCTGCTGGAGTGGCCGCAGGCGAGCGCCTACTGTACTGGCCTGGGGGATGGCTATTATCTGCCGGGACGGGATGAGCTGCTGGGTCTGTACACCGAGTTTGGTGACCTGGAAACCCATGCGGGCTGGCCGACTTACCTGTATTACTGGTCGGCCACCATGGCGCAGTATGCGGGTAGCCACCACGCCATCGATCTGAAGAATGGCCACGATGGTGGTACTTACGATGACCACAACGACCTGTATGTGACCTGTGTGAAGCTGCCTCCGACAACGGTCTCTCTGGTCGTGACGCCGGCAGATGACTCGTTTCTGATAGGGGAAACCAAGCAGTTCACCGCCATGGCCACTCTGTCCGATGGGAGCGTTGTTGATGCGAGTGCCAGCGTCGCCTGGAGCAGCGGCAACACCGCCATTGCCACCATCAATGGCGGCGGCCTGGCCACGGGGGTTGCTGGTGGTGCCACCACCATTGCTGCGACGATGCAGGATAGTTCAGGGGTCAGTGCCACTACGCAGCTTACCGTGTATTACCCCCTGCCAGCTTATGGTGCTGGCTGTGTTATAGGCATATTGGTCGACAGTTTTGGTGCCGAATGGACTTGTCCGCCGCTGCAAAGCGAGGCGGATGCCTCGGGGATCCCATATGACCAAACAGTTAAACACAATGGAAAGACCTACGTCACGATGCAATGGTCTAACGGAAACGACTATTGCACTTACCTGGGGCAAGGTTTTCGCCTGCCAACCCTGGCTGAGTATCAGGGACTCTTTGCGGAGTTCGGTAACTTGTCGATAGCTGCCGGTTGGCCGACTAGCTCCGTCCACTGGACGGGCGATTATAGCAGTGGCAGCAATCACTACGTGTTCAACACTCTGTATGGCAACCATTCTTCGGTTCCCGACGCTTATCCCCATTTTGTGTCGTGCCGGCGGGCAGCAGAGTAATTTTTGCTGGTGACCAACGCTCACCCTCAAGCGCAGGGGGCATAGCGAGGAGGGATAGCGAGTCTGGCGGCAGCCGGCGTGCGGACAGCCTGGGTATATGGGCTGTCCGCCTCGGTGCCATAACGGTGTCAGCCACAGATCCTGACAGGATGTGACAGGTAGCATCCTGCTTGTCTGCCTTTATGACGTAATGGAGTACAAAGCCCGAGTGACCCTGTCACTTGGGCTTTTTGTTGTGTCTGGATCCGTCGGTGCACCGCCCGGGGAGGCTATCGGGCAGCCATGAAGGGTGACTACACTGCCTGGGTTGGTATGAGGAGATGCACAACTTGGTGCAGATTCCGCCGCACACAGGGGAGTGGCCTATGGCTGTCATATGGAAGAGCGCGCTGTTGTCAGGGGGGGTGTTGCTGGTGGGCCTGGTGTCGGGGTGTGCCCATTTAGCGCCGGCCCCCATCAGCTATCTGAGTCAGGATCCCGCGCCGGGCAAGCTCCCTTATGGGAAGCTTGCCTATGTGGACGACGGCCAATGCCCGGATGGTCAGGTGAAGCGGCTGATCGGTGGCGATGCGAAGAAGAGCATACCGCGCCATGTAGAGTGCGTGGCGCGCCCGCAATAACGGGTGGATAAGCAGGGGAGGTCAGCCCCCAATACGAAGGTCACCATAAGAAGGCCCGGGCAAT
>NZ_JBFODK010000014.1:0-10940 GCF_040908275.1 Aeromonas sp. R4-3 | reverse complement strand
CATGCTCGTTGGCCGCGGTGGTGACTAGGCTGTGGGTCAGGCCACTCTTGGCATCGACACCAATGTGGGCCTTCATGCCAAAGTGCCACTGATTGCCTTTCTTGGTCTGATGCATCTGCGGATCGCGTTGCTGCTCTTTGTTCTTGGTCGAGCTGGGAGCCTCAATGATGGTGGCATCGACCAAGGTGCCTTGAGTCATCATGACGCCAGCTTCGGCCAGCCAGCGATTGATGGTCTTGAACAATTGGCGGGCCAGTTGATGCTGCTCCAGCAGGTGGCGGAAATTCATGATGGTGGTGCGGTCCGGCAAGGCGCTATCCAGGGATAACCGGGCAAACAGACGCATGGAGGCGATTTCGTACAGAGCATCTTCCATCGCGCTATCGCTCAGGTTGTACCAATGCTGCATGCAGTGAATGCGTAGCATGGTTTCCAGCGGATAAGGTCGCCGGCCACTACCAGCCTTGGGGTAAAACGGCTCGATGACTTCCACCATGTTTTGCCATGGCAGAATCTGCTCCATGCGGGACAAGAAAATCTCTTTTCTGGTCTGACGGCGCTTACTGCTGAATTCACTGTCGGCGAGGGTAAGTTGAAGACTCATGATGAACCCTGTTCCATGGCTCCAGATGACAAACATGATCTCATATCAGGGACTTGTTCGCACCTTCCCTAGAGGAGTGAAAAAGCTACTGACACCGTTTTTGCCATTCTGCTTTGACACGTACATTGCCTCATCAGCATGCGCAAGCAGTTTACCCGAATTAACGTATCCACAAGCGAGTATTGGATGGCTCTTATCATATTGCGTCCCAGGCATTGACACAGCAATAAGATCCTTGGCCCAACACAAAGCCATTGCTGACAGCAAATGCGAAATGCTCTTTATGTTCAAGGCCATAGACTATGGTTTTCTTGACTCCCCATGTACTCAGAATTTTTCTTAGCTGTGTAGAGTCCTGCATACCAAATGCATACTCAAAAATATCACTGTTTATTATCACACCATCGAAAAATGGATAAACAAATTTTGAGATATTTGATAAATGCCATTCATTACTGGAGATTAGCCAGAGTCGCACACCTAGTGACTTTAGTTTTATAATGTTATCCCGGGCGGTGTCAGACAACTCGAATATTGAGGTCTGTAGTTTTATAGCAATATTTAACCTGAATTGAAAAATGAATGGAATTAAATCTGTCCATACTGATTTTATCTCAAGAAAGCTGAGTGTCATCTCGACAGAAAGTCTGCGATGAAAAAACGCATCTTGTCTATTCAGCTTTTGAAAGAACTCCAGTTGACGCATCAACATGAATCTCTCATCATGTCGAATACTTTCGATTTCATTATTGTTAATAGCCTGCGTTCTTAATTCGAATGAAAATATATTGCCGCTATTTAAATTCACTAT
This sequence comes from Aeromonas sp. R4-3, assembly GCF_040908275.1. Taxonomy (NCBI): domain Bacteria; kingdom Pseudomonadati; phylum Pseudomonadota; class Gammaproteobacteria; order Aeromonadales; family Aeromonadaceae; genus Aeromonas; species Aeromonas sp. R4-3. Next base: position 9,525 of record NZ_JBFODK010000014.1, on the reverse strand, counting down.
CGGCACCAATGTATACCTAATTGAACCAGAGTATGGAGTGCTTGCCTGAATCATTGAACCCCTCCACGGCGTGGGTAAAAAATATAACCAAATTTGGCTATGGTAACGATGCACCGACAGTCAAGTCCTGCTTTTCTAAATATTTTTCTTATACCAGACAATGTCACCAGAACCGTATTTTCGTGTACGTTTTGCTCACGCCAGACATGGTGAAGTAATTCCGTCTTAGATATTACATATCCACTGTTTTTTGCCAAATATTTAAGCAGGCTTACCTCTTTAGATCCCATTTTAATGGTTTGAGAGCACAACATACCAGAACTGTCGGTAAGCGTCCAGCGAAGGCCGTATTGACAGGAGCGACAGGTTATTCAGCAGGTAGAGCAACACGCCAAGGCAGCAGTTCGCCGACCCGGTTCACCGGCCAGTCTGCGATCACATTCAGTACATGCCGCAGGTAATGCTCCGGATCTACCCCGTTCAACCGGCAGGTGCCGAGCAAGCTGTACAACAAGGCTCCCCGTTCACCACCATGGTCAGAGCCAAAAAACAGGAAGTTCTTTCGCCCCAAGCTCACCAGCCGTAGCGCATTCTCCGCTATGTTGTTGTCCACTTCTATCCAGCCGTTTTCGGTGTAGTACGTCAGTGCTGACCACTGATTCAAGGCATAGGCGAAGGCCTTAGCCAACTCGGAGTGACGCGAGAGCGACTTCATCCTATCCCGTAACCAGATCTCCAGCTCTTTCAGTAAGGGCTTTGCCCGCCGTTCTCGTTCTGCCAGCCGGTGTTCTGCTGACATGCCGCGCAGTTCTGCTTCAAGGCTGTAAAGCTGACCAATTCGTTTGAGGGCTTCGTCTGTGTTATCCGATGGCGTTCGGATATGCACATCATGGATCTTTCGCCTGGCATGAGCCCAGCAAGCGGCCTCCTTTATCGTGCCGGCAGCTCGGTCTTCACGATATAGCTCATTAAATCCTGCATATGCGTCTGCCTGTAGGACGCCGCTGAAATCGGCAAGATGGCTTTGCGGATGGACTCCCTTTCTATCAGGCGAGTAAGCGAACCAGACGGCTGGCGGCAGTGCGGAGCCTGCGTTGCGATCATCGCGTACATACGTCCACAGACGTCCTGTTTTTGTCTTTTTATTGCCAGGGAGCAGTACCGGCACCGGGGTATCGTCTGCGTGTAGTTTGCCATCGGTCAGCACATACTGCCGCAGCGCTTCCTCCAGCGGTGACAGTAATCGGCAACACGCATCTACCCAGCCAGAGAGCACAGAGCGGCTCAGCTCCACGCCCTGACGGGCATAGATTTCCGACTGGCGATACAGCGGGGTGTGCTCTGCATACTTGGAGGTGAGTACCCGAGCCAGTAAGCCTGGTAATCCCCCCGAAAAAACGAGAGCCGGTCAATTTATGGAGAAAATAGCCTACACTCAGCGCCACCTATTCCACATTGGCGAATAGGAATGAGAGGATCGATGGTTTAATGTGTGATTTGGATAGATGAAGCAGCGGAGCAGAGATCAGGGGATTATTAATCCCGAGCTCGGTGAGCAACCTTGCCAGAGATTGACCAGAGACGCATAACAAAAAGGCCTCGCATTGAAAGCGAAGCCTTGTGGGGTGTGCTATCCAGAGCTGTGGTATTAAAAGTGTCATGAGGATTTTCAATCCCCTGCTCTACCGACTGAGCTATCTGGGCAACGGCGCGCATTAAACCCTTTCTGCGTCTAGGTGTCAACCGCTGGGGGAATAATGTGGTGCCGTTCGCTCGATAACCGAGCAATCGACCCTGTTTCCCCCGATTTTTCCGCCCTGTCGCACTGTTTTCATGGGCAACGCGAGTAAAAGGAGGCCAGATCCCTTGAACGAGTGTCATGGCTCAGTGACGGCCATGACCTGATGTCCAATCACAAGGGGCGAGCCGATGAGCGGGCTCCTTCTTCTGACGGTGTGTCATTCAAACGAGTTCTTTTATGCTCCCGGGCTGACCCTTTGTCATCAGTAGCTCCATGGTGGAAAACACTGACCCACAAAGAGCCTGCAATGTATTTTGTTTTCCTTGAGCTGGAGGGCGACGGTATCTGTGGTATCGCCTGTCAAAGGCGGGTTATTGCACTTTTTGACCTTTTTGCGGACACCGCCATTTGGGCGGGGGTCGGGCAAGGCAGTTATCTTGGTCCGCCGCATTGAGCCCGTTGCGCTCTGCGGGTATGCTTTGCCGCAACCATCCCCCTGGCGGCGACCCGGGCCAACGCGGCCGCAGCGTGCCTGCCAGCAGGGGCTGACATCCATCCAATACCGCCTGGGGTTTATATGAGTATCAACATGCAAGAGTGGCGCGACGAGACCACCGCCATCGTCAACGAGCTGCTGGCCGATGGCAGCAACCCGAGTCTGGACTACGAGATTGAGCACCACTTTGCCTGTCAGAACTTCGATCTGCTGGAGAAGGCGGCGGTGGACCTGTTCAAGGCCGGCTTTGAGGTGACAGATGCCGAGGAGATGGAGCTGGATGACGGTGCCACCATCTTCTGCTTCGATGCCACAGTGGAGTGCAAGCTGGATATCGAGACCATAGTGGCCGATATCGAGAAGATGCTGCCGATCCTCGAAAAATACGGCGTGGACTACGACGGTTGGGGCACCTACTTCCAGGAGTAAGAGTGTCTTCCTAGTTGCCGGCGAGAAGATGCTGACCGTTTTTCCCTCGAAAAATACGGCGTGGACTACGACGGCTGGGGCACCTACTTCCAGGAGTAAGGTGTACTCGTCAGCGCATCGAGAAGATGTTGCCCATGCCCTCGACAGATAATAAAAAGGCCACCTCGGTGGCCTTTTTGCTGTGTGCGAGTCAGTCGGGCAACTGGTAGTTGCGGGCAAACTCGGCGGGGGGCAGGGGGCGGCTGAACAGGTAACCCTGCAGGCGATCGCAGCCCGCCTGTGCCAGCCAGGCCTGCTGCTCCACGGTTTCCACCCCTTCGGCGGTGATCCTGATACCGAGTTCATGGCCGAGCCCGATGACGGAGCGGACGATGGCGGTGGTGGCCTGGTTGCTGGCCAGCCCGTGGCGCTCGATGCAGTCGAAGATCTGCGGGCAGAGTTCGGGATCGCGGAACTGCAGCGGTGACAGGTTGATGGAGAGCACCAGATCCGGGGCCGCCACCTGCCAGCGTGCCAGCTGGGCACAACCCAGCTCCAGCATCAGCTGGCCGAGCTGGCCGATGAGGCCCAGCTCTTCCGCCAGCGGAATGAACTCGTCGGGGGAGATCATGCCGAACTCCGGATGAGGCCAGCGGCAGAGCAGCTCGGCCCCGTGCAGCCTGTTGCTGTGGGTGCAGATGATGGGCTGGTAGACGGCGGTCAGCTCGGCCGACTTGATGGCCAGCGGCAGCTGGGCGGCGATGAGCTGACGGCGCTTGAGCTTGGCGTCGAGCTCGGGGTCGAACAGGGTGCAGTGCTGCTGCTGGCGCTTGCCCTGGGCCAGCGCGGCTTCAGCATGGCTCAGCAGGCGCTCGGCCTCCTTTGCCTTGCCGTGGGCTATGCCGAGGAAGACCGGGATCTGGATCCTGTGCTCCTCGACCTGGTAAGGGGCCATCAGCTCTTGTTGCAGGTTGCGGCTCCACTCATCCAGGGAGAGGGGGAGCTCGGGCAGCAGCAGGGCGAAGTCATCGGCGGCGACCCGGCAGAGCAGGGACTGGGGCGGCGCCAGCCGTTGCAGGCGGCGCGCCACCTGGCTGAGCAGGCGGTCGGCGACCCGGATGCCGAAGCGATCGTTGATCTCGCGAAAATGTTGCAGATCCACCAGCAGCAGGCTGGCCTTGCGGGCCCCGAGGTGGCGGCTGGTCTGCAGGAAGTGGGAGAGCTTGAGCAGGCCGGTGAGGCTGTCGTAGTGCTGCTCCTGTTGCAACTGGGCCTGGGTGGTACGCAGCCCTGTGATGTCACGGCTCAGGGTGAGAATGCCGAGGGAGTTGCCCTCGTCGTCCGGCACCTCGACCCGGGTGACCTCCAGGTGACGGCCCTTGCCCTGGGCATCCACCACGCAATACTCCCCCTGTCCCAGGGTCTGTTCGACGGGCAGGCGGGGCGGCACTCGCCGACCCAGGGCGTCGCTTGCCGACAGTCCCATGAAGTCGAGGAAGGCCTGATTGCAGTCGATGAGTACGCCCTGGTGATCTTCGAGGCGAATGAGGTCCGGGATGGCATCCAGCAGGCGGCGTTGCAGCAGCTGCTGCTGGCGGAAGGTCTGCTCCAGCTCCTTGCGCTGGTCGATGGCGCTGACCATGGCGAAGAGGGCGAGGGGGTCGCCCTGCTCGTCATAGAGTGGCACCTTGTGGATCTCCATCCAGTTGGCGCCGGCGCCGCCGTGGCAGTGCAATTGCTGGTGCAGCAGGGGTTTGCCTTCGGCCAGCAGGCGCCCGTCTTCCTCGCGGAACAGATCGCCCCAGGGCATCTCGGCGTCCGTCTTGCCGATGAGATCGCCCGGCTGTGACAGCCCGGCCTCCCGGGCGAAAGCCTTGTTGGCAAACAGGTACCGTCCGGCCGTATCCCGGCAGAAAATATTCATGGGTAACTGGTCGATGATCTGCTGCAGCAGCGCCAGGGAGAGCGAAGAATTCACGTGAGCACTCACGGAGGAGACTTCGAGCAAATCTATGATAACAGGCCAGTTTTGTAAAGCGTGGGTTAAGAATCCGCCATTTATGTGGATCCCTGCTGACAGTCTGTGTCGTGATCGCCATAATAGCCGCCGGTTGGCCTATGGCCTTATGGACGAGAGAAGCAGCATGAAGAAGATAATGGGGGGCGCCCTGGCCCTGTTGATGGTGGGTTGTGCCAGTGACAACAATGGTGGCGAGCAGTACCGCTATACCCCGCCGGTTGCCAAGGCGACCAACAACACCCAGGAGATGGCAATTCCGGTGGATCTGGTGTGGGCCCGCGCCGAGAAGTGGTTTGGCGATCACGGCCTGAACATCGAAAACAGCCAGCGTGGCTCAGGTCTGATGACCGCCAACGTCGAAAACGCGGCCGAGGGGCTGGAGTGGCTGGATTGCGGCACCATGGGTTCCAAGGTCGCACTGGGCAACCCCAATCTGCAGATCAACCTGATCATCACCCAGAGCGGCAACAACAGTGTGGCGACCGTCAACGTCAAGGGCAACACCCAGCTCTACTTCGTCGAGTCCTCCGGCGAGCGCGTGCTGGCTCCCTCCATCACGCCGGTCTGCGTCTCCCGCGGCAGCCTGGAGCAGAGTCTGTTCGCCACCCTGGGCAACTGATCCTGCCCTGCCGGAGCGCATGAAAACCCCGTTGCCTGCAACGGGGTTTTTGTTTTGGGTCGCGAGCGCCTAGAGCCCGAACCGGCTCTGGGCCAAAAACAACACCCCCGGCTGAGCCGGGGGTTTTGTCGTACTGGCGGCGGTTGCCGTTAGAGTGCGCTGTCACCGTGAAACAGTGCCCGCTCGCCGGACTTGAGCACATAACCCTTCCAGGGGAAGAGCTGGTAGGCTCCTCCCTGCCAGGACCAGTTCCCTTCCTCGCCCTGGCGGTCAAGGGGGATCAGCTCGCCGCTTGGCAGGGTCAGCTCGGCCTTGCTCTGATCGGCGTTGAACAGCACGAAGGCGCTGCCGGTCTCGGTGGCCTCGAGGGATTGCAGGCGCACCGCCTGCTCGAACAGGCGTACGCACTGGCCGAGCAGGGGGGACCACTGGTAACCGGCGCTGGCACGGCAGCCGTGGGCATCCTGATCGTTGCCGACCAGCTGGGGAGGCTGGGTGCTGCAGGCCGCCAGCAGCAGGGAGGCGGCCATCAGAGTCAGGGTTCGCATACTTACTCCTGCTTGTCTTCGAGAGTGTCCCGTTCGATGATGACGTTGGAGAAGCCCAGCTCCTTGAAGTAGTTCTCCCTGTAGTCCTTCACGCTCTTCTTGTCGCGGCGGCACACCTGGGCCAGCTGGGCCTCCATGGCGTGGAAGCTGGAGAGATCCAGCCCCTCGGCCGCGGCGATGGCGTCGTAGATGCTGTTGAACTTGTCGTTGGCGTAGCCTATCTCTTTGGCCTGCTTCTTGTAGGTGTAGGTAATCTTAAACGCCACTGGGGTCTTCCTTCTGTTTGGCCTGTTTGCGTTGCACGTAGAGATAGAGACTCTCTACCTTCTCTCGCGCCCAGGGGGTCTTGCGCAGGAACTTGAGGCTCGACTTGACGCTGGGATCCTCGGTGAAGCAGCGGATGTTGATCTGCTGCCCCAGGGCTTCCCAGCCGTAGTGCTCGACCAGGGCGGTGACAATCGCCTCCAGGGTCAGTCCGTGCAGCGGGTTGTTTTTCTGCGAGGCGCCTGGCTTGGACTGGTCACTCATGCCTGATCCGCCAGCTTGGCAAAGGGCTGACCCATGCGGGTGGTGACGCCGTTGGCCAGATGGGGTTCGAAACCGGCCAGCATGCCGGGGCCAAACAGGCAGACGACTGTGCTGCCGAGCTTGAACAGACCCATTTCGGCGCCTTTTTGCAAGGTGATGGCCTCGTCGCCGGTGTAATCCCAGCGCACCACTTCCTTCTGCTTGGTCGGCGCTATGTTGCCGGCCCAGATGGTTTCGATGCTGGCGACGATAGTGGCGCCAACCAGCACCAGCGCCATGGGGCCGTGGGGGGTGCGGAAGGTGGCGACCACCCGCTCGTTGCGGGCGAACAGGTTGGGTACGTTTTCGGCGGTGAGCGGGTTGACGGAGAAGAGATCCCCCGGCACGAACACCATGCTCTCCAGCACGCCGTCCAGGGGCATGTGGATGCGATGGTAATCCTTGGGCGCCAGATAGATGGTGGCAAAGTCGCCATCCTTGAACGGCGCCACCAGATCCTCGAAGCCACCCAGCAGCTCGCGGGCGCTGTAGTCGTGGCCCTTGGCCTGGATGATGCGGCCCTGATGGATGGGACCGAGTTGGCTGACGGTGCCGTCCACCGGCAGGGCCAGGGTCATGGCATCCTCGACCAGCGGACGGATCCCCGGCTTGAGCTCGCGGGTGAAGAAGGCGTTGAAGCTCGCATAGTGGGCCGGATCTTCGTGCAGCGCTTCGCTCATGACGACGCCGTACTGCTTGATAAAGGCCTCGATCACCCGGGTAGTGAGGTTGCCAGCCTCGGCGGCGGCAAGCTTGCCGACCAGGCGGGAGAGGGCGTGTTTGGGCAGGCAGTATTGACCGGCAATTTTCAGGTTGTCAGTGATGCTCATGATCTTCATCTGCTCTTTCTAAAAAGAGGGAGGTTGATTGGGTCACAGCCGGGCTTGTTGCCGACCGTGGCGGGCTTCCTGCATGGTTTCCAGGATGCGGTGATAATTGTGGAAGCGGTCAGGGCTGATGGCGCCACTGCTGACCGCCGCCCGCAGGGCGCAGCCGGGATCGTCCTTGTGGGTGCAGTCGCGGAACTTGCAACTGCCGAGATAGTCGCGAAATTCCACGAAACACCAGGTGATGCGATCGGCTTCCAGGTGCCAGAGGGCGAACTCGCGGATCCCGGGGGAATCGATGAGATCGCCGCCGCTCGGGAAGTGATAGAGCCGCGCCGTGGTGGTGGTATGGGTGCCCAGCCCCGAGTTTTCGGAGATCTCGCCGGTGAGCACGCCGAGCCCCGGCATCAAAGCGTTGGTCAGGGACGACTTGCCCACCCCGGACTGGCCGACGAAGATGCTGATCTTGTCGGTCAGGGCGGCCTTGAGCTGGTCGAGCCCCTCGCCGCTCTCGCAGCTCACCAGGATCACCGGGTAGCCGAGCTTGCGGTAGGCGGCGAGCTGGCCCTCGACCCGGATGCGGGCCGCCTCGTCCAGCATGTCGACCTTGTTCAGCACTATGAGGGGGGCGATTTCCACATCCTCGGCGGCCACCAGATAGCGGTCGACAATGTTGGTGGAGAACTCGGGCATCACCGCCGAGACGATGACTATCTGGTCGATATTGGCGGCGATGGGTTTGACCCCGTCGTAGAAGTCCGGCCGGGTCAATACGGAGTGACGGGGATGCACCGCCTCGATGACGCCGGCGGTCGCGGCATTGAGGCCGGGACGCCAGACCACCTTGTCACCGCACACCAGGCTGTTGATGCTGCTGCGACGCAGGTTGCTGCGGTGTATGGTGCCGTCGACGGCTTCCACGTCCGCGTGCTGGCCGAAGCGGCTGATCACCACCCCTTCGATGGCCGGGCCGAACAGGGTGTCATCCACTACTGTGGTGTGATCTTTTTGCAGCCGCCGCTCGCGGTTGGCCTGAACGCGCCTCTGTTGACCCAGATTGAGTTTTGCTTTCTTTGCCACTCGATTCGCCAGTTTATGAACAGATCCAAAGCCAGTATGATACATGCAAATTGGCAAAATTCCGCCATTCCTCCCAATAGAGAGAGCAATCATGACAGTCAGCGCGCAGAACCTGGTATGGATCGACATGGAGATGACGGGTCTCGACCCCGAAGAGAACGTGGTTCTGGAGATTGCCACCATCATCACCGACAAGGATCTGAACGTGCTGGCACAAGGGCCCGTCATCGCCATTCACCAGAGCGATGAAGAGCTGGCCAAGATGGACGACTGGAACGTCAACACCCACACCAAGAGCGGACTGGTCGCCCGGGTCAAGGCGAGCGAGCACGACGAAGCCCGCGCCGTGGCCGAGACCCTCGACTTCATTCGCCAGTGGGTGCCGGAGCGCACCAGCCCCCTGTGCGGCAACAGCATAGGCCAGGATCGCCGCTTCATGGTCAAGCACATGGGCGAGCTGGAAGCCTTCTTCCACTACCGCAACGTCGACGTCAGCACCATCAAGGAGCTGGTGCGCCGCTGGCAGCCGGAGCTGCTGGATCAGTTCACCAAGAGCGGTTCCCACCAGGCGCTGGACGACATCCGCGAGTCCATCGCCGAACTGCAGTTCTACCGCAGCCACGTATTCAAAATCTGAGTCCCCGGCAAGGGGTTGCCGTCGCTCGGTTGCTAAAATCGGCAGTTCGGCCAGCTTTTGAGCGAACGGCTGCACAGTGACAAAAAAGCCCTTGCAATTGGAATGACTGCTCTTATAATTCGGCTCCCGTACAGTAGCGCAAGCAACCAAATGCTGTACGGCCGTTTTAAGGCAGTTGCGGGAATAGCTCAGTTGGTAGAGCACGACCTTGCCAAGGTCGGGGTCGCGAGTTCGAGTCTCGTTTCCCGCTCCAAAATCTGATGATGACACTGGTTCAATCCAGCCCGATGCGGGAATAGCTCAGTTGGTAGAGCACGACCTTGCCAAGGTCGGGGTCGCGAGTTCGAGTCTCGTTTCCCGCTCCAATCATCAGTCAGCCTCAAGACAATCTATGTTGCGGGAATAGCTCAGTTGGTAGAGCACGACCTTGCCAAGGTCGGGGTCGCGAGTTCGAGTCTCGTTTCCCGCTCCAATACGTATTAGTAAACTACTGCAGATGATTATTCCGATGCGGGAATAGCTCAGTTGGTAGAGCACGACCTTGCCAAGGTCGGGGTCGCGAGTTCGAGTCTCGTTTCCCGC
>NZ_JBFODK010000013.1:0-3625 GCF_040908275.1 Aeromonas sp. R4-3 | reverse complement strand
GGTAATCCCCCCGAAAAACTGAGGTGCTCATAAGTAGAATTTTCTCGTATCTTGAACGCAGGAGGTTCTACATGAAAACATCACGCTTTAGCGATGCACAGATCATCGCCATCCTCAAGCAGGCCGAGTCTGGTTCACCCGTCCCTGAGCTCTGCCGTGAGCATGGCATCAGCTCCGCCACCTTCTACAAGTGGCGCTCCAAATTCGGTGGCATGGATGCCTCTCTCATGGCGCGCCTCAAAGAGCTGGAAGAGGAAAATCGTCGCCTTAAGAAGATGTATGCCGAGGAGCGCCTAAAGGCTGAGATCATCTCCGAGGCGATGGCAAAAAAGTGGTGACGCCATCTGCCCGCAGGGAGATGGCGACCAAGGCTGTGGCTCATTACGCCATTTCTATCCGTCTGGCTTGCCAGGTGTTCAAGGTGAGCGAGGGTTGCTACCGTTATCAGCCCGTGCTGGCTGATGAAAACCAGGAGATTGCCGACTGGCTGCTGCGCCTCACCGCCAACCAGCGCAACTGGGGTTTCGGACTGTGCTTCCTGTACCTGCGTAACGTCAAAGGCTTTGGCTGGAACCACAAGCGGGTCTACCGGATCTATCGGGCGCTAGAGCTCAATCTGCGGATAAAACCCAAGAAGCGGCTAGTGCGGGCCAAGCCGGAGCCGTTGGCAGTCCCTGACCAACCGAATCACTGTTGGTCGATGGACTTTATGCATGACCAGCTCAGCGATGGTCGTTCGGTGCGGTTGTTTAATGTGATCGATGACTTCAATCGCGAAGCACTGTGCATCGAGGTGGATTTTTCCTTGCCTGCCTCGCGAGTCAAACGGGTGCTGGAGCAGGTCATCGAGTGGCGGGGCAAACCAGCCGCTATCCGCTGTGATAATGGTCCGGAATACATCAGCGAAGAGCTCAAGCAATGGGCGCAGCAGAAGAGGATTGCGCTGAGGTATATCCAGCCAGGCAACCCGCAGCAGAATGCCTACATAGAGCGATTTAACCGCACTGTGCGTTACGACTGGTTGGGCCATTACCTGTTTGAGTCACTGAATGAGTTACAGGAATTTGCCACGAACTGGCTGTGGGTTTATAACCATGAGCGGCCCAATATGGCGCTGGGCGGCTACACGCCGAAACAGCGCTTGGCACAGGCCGCATGACCTCTACTTTTGAGTGCTCCAAAAAATGGGGGGATTACCAAATAACTGATCCCAATAGTGCTACACCTTCGCTGTGCCATAGCCATTCCCCGGGAAAGGAGACACGGTATCCATGAAGTGTTTCACTCGGGCCAGCAGGTTTGCCATCCCTCTGCATTGATGATTGCGCGTGATGGTTTCATGTAACTTGTGCCATAGCCGTTCTATGTGATTAACCCAAGGGCTGTAAACTGGCTGGAACACCTGGCAGAACTTGGGATTCTTCTTCAACCATCGCTCGGTCTGTTTGCTTTTGTGAATGATGTAGTTATCGAGGATCAACGTGATGGTTTTGGCTCGTCGGTAGTGGTGGCGCAGCTTTTCCAGCATGGCAATAAACAGCGATGAGTTTTTCTTGATCCCGCTGACGTAAAGTACCCTTCCGTTGCCTGCGTGGAGAACGCCTGCCAGATAATGCTTGGCATTCTGCCCCGGTGTGACAACCCGCTTTTGCTGCGCTCTGAACATCCAGTCGGCTCCTAATTTGGGATTGAGGTCTATATCGACTTCATCCTCATAAAACACCGGATTATCGGCATCACAGCGGGCCAGCGCGGCGTCGATATTCGCCATTTTTTCCTGATAGGCTGGGTCTTTTATCCGCAAGGTCGGCACGGGCCTGCGCCAGACAATGCCCATACGAGGTAACCATCGGCGGAGCGTGGAGGCTGCCACATTGAGCCCTGTTAACCGATTGATTTTTATAGCCAATAGTTCAGTACACCAACGGCTGCGCTGATAACCAAAATCTTGCGGAGAAAACTGCATGAGCAGCACCAGTAGGGTGACAATCTTGGCGATAGGTAAGACTGGGGCACGGCCAGCCGGTAAGGCTTCTAGCGCATCTATGCCTTCATCTCGATACCACCGAAGCCAACGACCGATGGTCGAGCGCGCAGCGCCGGTAAGGTGATGAACATCGGTGATCGTGCGTCCTTCATGTAACAGCAAGATGGCCATCAAGCGACGAGCATGTCCTTTATCACGGGTGGCATGGATGATTTTGTGAATGCGGCGCCGTTGTGGTCGTGGCAGAGGTGGTAGGATAGGCATCAACTCAGTCCTTTGGGTGTGGCTTGTTTTGTTTAGCGACTAATCAGATCGCACAAACTGGACTGAGTTCCCTTCCTCCGGTGATCTACTATTCGGAACAGCTATTTAGGACAAGGTGGAGTTTCCACTGTCTATGTCGTTAACAAAGAAAAGAGCTATACGATAACCTAATGTCAGTCAGCTCAGCTTGGCTGACATTGTTTTACTGACTGTTTTCACCGCCCCACTTCTGTGATCCAACAGTAACAATTCATCGATAGCTTCAAGATTCAACAGCAATACCTGATTCCGCGACCATATACCTATCACCACATCAATCTCACACCATTATCGGTAGTGAGAAATGGAACAACGCAGCTCTCCTACAACTGGTATAGCTGCTGGCGGCATAGCCGCAGCAAACACGAAAAAACTCCATTGGAGCCCGTTCGTAGACACCTCAACCCACACCGGTGATACTGCTCATATCTTGCACAGAACTTAGCCACTTACGTTCAGCGCAAAATGACTTTTTCAGGACCCACTCCAGCGAGGGTTCTTTTGAGGTAGCCATGGCACGCAAGCTTGATGATATATTGACCACAGAAATGCCCGACGTTGTCACTCAGGCCAGGGAAAAAGCAGATCTAATGCGGCTGGAGATTCATCTCACCCAACTGCGTGAAATGCTGGCCCAGGCTGGCACCGAACCCATGATTTGCGATCAAACACCATCAGTACAGGACGTTACACTGATGGATCTTAAACGCTGGGTCGAGGCTGCTGGGGGAAAACTACAGCTCAATGTTGAAATGCCAAACGGATCTCAGATCTCGTTTGCTGTTTAACTAGAAATCCATTTCTGCACACCGTAGCAATTGTCGGCTGACAACGGGCTGAACTGCACCAGACCCCCCATCAGGCCAGAACGGCTAAAGGTATCGTGAAATGGAATGCTGGCCCAGGCAAACATCGATTGTCGGCTGACAACGGGGTGATCTGAGCCGGAGTGCCCGCTGGCCCGAACTGCTACAGGTATCGTGAAATGGAATTCCGCCCCTGGCAAACATCGATTGTCGGCTGACAACGGGCTGATCTGCACCAGAGTACCCGCTGGCCGGAACTGCTACAGGTATCGTGAAATGGAAATCTGACCCCAGCAAGCTCGATTGTCGGCTGACAACGGGCTGATCTGCACCAGAATACCCACTGGCCCGAAGTGCTACAGGTATCGTGAAATGGAACCCTCGCTGCTGACTGGCTGCGATTGTCAGCTGACAACGGGCTGATCTGCGCCGGAGTACCCGCTGGCCCGATGTGCTACAGGTATCGTGAAATGGAATTCTGACCCTGGCAGGCAGTAATTGTCGGCTGACAACGGGCTGATCTGCACCA
>NZ_JBFODK010000012.1:0-3711 GCF_040908275.1 Aeromonas sp. R4-3 | reverse complement strand
GCTCATTGCCTTTCTCGATGGTTATCTCATCGGTCATGTCATCTTGGCCCTTCTGCCCCTTGGCTTTTCCCTTGCGAGCCTGTTTATCCATATTGGCCGGTTCATCCAACTGAGTTGACCAGTCGCTGAGGGATAGGCCGACCCGGTGGAACGGCGAGTTGGGCTCGGCGGCGACCAGCAACTTTTCAGATCGCAGTATGGCGGCGAGGAAACCGTGGTTATTGGCACTGCCTCGAACAAACAGCGCCTTGAGCGCTACCGATTTGAATGGCGCATCCTTGAGGATGTCCAGTAGTGCCAGGATGTCATCGAGCGATAACCAGTGCTTGCTGAACAGGCCGCCCGTGTCGTTGGCGGTAATGCGAAGGGCGTAGCGACCTTCATCGTTCTTGCCCACGTCGTAGTGCAGCAAACCACTGGCCCGAGCGCTGATCTTCGGGGCCTTGGAGGATTTAATAACAGTCCAGACCGGAGCAGCCGACGCTGCCGGTTGTGTGGCTTTAGCCATAATGAAATTCCTTCTGAAGGGATTACTTGAAGAAGTCAGCCGCTTTGCTGCGATGACCTTGATGGATATGACTGCCTAACGAGGCAATGGCACCGCTGATGACCCCCAGGTCATCGGTGAGCCCCACGCCGGGGATAAAGTCCGGTACGGCATCGACCGGACAGAGCAAATAGGCGAGTGCGCTGACCACGATGGTCTTGACCCACACAGGCGTCTGCTCATCGGCCATCAACAGGTAGAGCAAGACAGCCTGCTCAACCATCAGCTTCATGCCCTTGATGTGCTTGAGCTTGGCGAGTAGCGAGGAGCGGTTGATCTCGGTCATGCGGCCCACTCCCCACCCCGCTCCCCATCCCAATCTGACGCTAGCGCCAGACTGACCACACCATCGCAGATATCCAGGACCGGACCAGAGTTCCGGGCGGTGACGTTGAGCAACTTGAACACCTGATGGTCTTTATCGTGCAGCGCCACTTGTGTGCCTTCCAGAGCAATCCAGCGCTCCGGTAACGGCAACCAGTAGACGGCCTGCTCGGCGCTGTCCGTGGTGAAGCTGCTGTCACCCATTTCCCACACCTCTTCAAAGATGCCGTTGTCCAGGTCATGGGTGGCCTGACCGGAGAAGCGAGCAATCGACAGCACCAACTGCCCTATCTGAGTAGAAGGCAGTTGGTGCAAGGTGTAGGTATTGGTGTGACTGAAGATGGCGACCAGTACCGGCAGACCGGGCATTGGCAAGGATTCCGGTACATAACGACCGTGGATGCGGATGGCTTTGACCAGTTGATGATGGCGCAGCAGTGCTCGCGACAGGGTATCCAGATAATCCTGAGTCGCGTTTTTGCCTTCACCAATGGCATCGAACAATGAAAGTTCTGACATGGATATCTCTCCTTTGAATGTAAATAGCCGAAATAGCTATTGGATATCAAAGGATTTATATATATTTAAATTGATAGATGATTCGGCAGTTGGTATATTTTTAATATGTCAATCGCATATATTCCACATGGAGTTATTCTCGCGCGCGCGAGAATAAATGGGTGGGAATTAATAATTGAGAAAGCCTATTTACATTCTTGAAATTGAATCGTAAATTAGAGCTGACGATGACAACATGAGCACTGCGTTGATAGGTTGATGAAGATATTGTTAATCAGGTATGGGGAACCACTACTCGTATCTTAAAAGGAGATAAATATGATTAATTTATTAAACCTGATTATCAATAAAGAAGACGCTTATCAGGTCAATGAGCTCGTAAGTCGTGATCATCGTGAAAAGTTAGATTTGAATTCATTTGAGGAGAGGATTTATCGTGCATTGAGATCTATATTTGGTGCTGAGCTGGATGATGTCCGTATTGGAGACCGATTCTACGCATACAAACTCAAACGGCGGCTGGCAACTCGCAAGGAGAAGGTTAAGTTGGGGCGACTGATTGTGCGCATAATCCCTGAGCTAATCCCTGCCATCATGAGCTATCCGAAGCGGCACCCTGAAGAGTTAAGAACCTGTCGGAAATTGTTCCAATGTGTGAAGGCTAAGAAACGACTGGCTGAGATTGGTCCACAACTAAGGAAGGTGCGAATAAGTCACCAAACATAAAAATGCGCCCTTGTAAGTATTTGAATTTAATGAACTAAATTTTTATGTTTCGTTGTGGAGGGTGCTTATTCGCACCCTCCCTAGGTTTTACTCTGAAATCTAAATAATTCCAGTTGCTTATCCTCCAGAGGCCGATAGGGTCGGCAAACCTATATCCAGAATTGCTTTCTAAATCCTGATTGTTCGAGCAGAACTTACGGATTTTTCGGTGGTGTGAGCTCCACTTCTCTTTTCAAGTCAGTACCTGATTATGGTTTTTCTCCATTTTCAACTGATCAATGTATAACCAGTTATGGTATAACTCGGTTCACGGACAGCCTGGGTTGAGCGGAATACCTCAATTTTAATCGCGACTCAATCGCTTGTATCGTGAAATAGAATTGAGTTTCCCCCCGTTTCTTCAACCTTATATATGGCTGAATCCGCCCACTCAATGAAGTCATAAGGATCTCTTTCGTCAGCATTGAATACGGCAACACCGATACTCGCGGTGCAATGGTGCTCAATCAAAATATCAGGTTGACTATCACAACCTAAATCAAATTTATATGGAGCAGACAAAGCAGCTAACAGTTTTCTTGCTATAAGACCAGCTTGATTAGTTGCTTCTGCTTTATCCGTACTTAACCAACGAGCCAATACCACAAACTCAGCACCGCCGAATCGAGCCACTGTATCTGTTTCTCGTACACTATTTTTTAGTCGGCTGGACACTTCAAGCAGCAATAAGTCACCGGCAGATTTCCCATACTCATCATTGAGCGATTTGACGTTATCAAAGTCAATAAATATCAATGCTGCATGGCGGGCACTACGCTTATTTGCTGCAATAACCTGGTTAAGTCGCTCAGTAAAAAGATTACGATTAGGAAGTTTTGTCAGCATATCGTAGAAAGTGGAATTGTAATTAATAACAGCTGGATGCTTCTGATCGCTGATATCCTCAATGATCCCCCAAAGAATGTTCCTTCCGTCAACTTCTGAAAGAATGATGCCGCTTACCCTTACGGGGTAACACGTTCCATCTTTACGAATTAATTCTTTGTCAATTGGCCCAAAACGGCCAATGCGATTGAGCTCTTCTATCTGCGCAATCACCTGGTCTTCATATTTTTTTGGTATGAGTTTCCTATAGTTAATATTTAAAATATCCTCTCGTGTATATCCACATGATTTTAAAATAGAGCTATTTACTTCGAGGAGCTTTCCGCTAGCACAATCCATCATGGCCATGCCAATAGGTGAATGTTCGAAAAGAAATCGAAACTTCTCTTCTGCATGTGAAATCTTCAGCGTGCTGCTGTCTGAAATGTCAATTATATTCATCTCGAGCTAACCCTAAGGAAGGTGCGAATAAGCGGGGAAATTCTTCTCGGCTGACTCAGTCATTTCATTTCTTCATGTTTGAGCCGATTTTTTCTCCCGTAAATGCCTTGAATCAGCCTATTTAGACCGTTTCTTCGCCATTTAAGGCGCTATTCCCAGTTTTTAGTGAGATCTCTCCCACTGACGTATCATTTGGTCCGCCCGAAACAGGTTGGCCAGCGTGAATAACATCGCCAGTTGGTTATCGTTTTTCAGCAACCCCTTGTATC